>JAUXXK010000327.1 GCA_030681145.1 Methanobacteriaceae archaeon
AAAAAGATATTAATGACAAAAACAGTGAAAAAATCTTCTAAGAAAAAATAGGAAAAAATTAGAATCAAATAAAATTAAAAATAATTAATTATTATTTCAATAAAATTAAAAATTCTTCTAATGAAATATCGGCTTGTTTCAGAATAGAATTTAAGGTTCCAAGTTTGATTTCTTTATGTAATGGGATAGTAACAATCAAATTTTTGGGGTTTGATTCTTTTTTCAAAAGAACATGACTACCTTTTGTACGTTTATGCTCAAATCCCACTTTGTTAAGAGCTTGGCATACCTTTTGACCCGATACCACAGGAAGTTTTCGTGGCATTAAATTCTACACTCACTAATTCTTCTTTCTGAGACATACATAAATTTATAATATCTTTATATTGTTCTTGAACATCTTCATCATCTAAGAATAGCTCAAGAGCTTCTCTTATATTCTGGATGGCTTCGTTTTCAGTGCGGCCTTGACTTGCAACATGGAATAAATTGCAAACGGCCACAAATGTACCGTCTTCTTCTGTTATACTAACAGGTAATTCCATTTTCACAACATTACTCACATTAAACACCACATTTTTTACAATTATTATTATGTCTCTAACTCTTATAAAAATATACTTGAGTAACTTCTGCATACTTAATTATGCTAATAATAATAAACCATACAAAGTTTTTTAAATAATTATTTTTTTATTTTTGCTGGAAATTCTATAATATTTTTAACATAAATAGGTGCTAAAAAATATTTAGTTAGATTAAATTAGGTTTTAGGGAATAAACAAGTCTAGTTCAAATTATTTCTGCTGTATCATAATTAATCATAATAGTATAGTAATTAATAAAAAAAATTTTATTTATTTTGGGAAACTATTATTCTGTTTTGAATTAAAATCTTATAGTATATTTTTTGTAGTATTGCAATAAATATCAATATATAGTTTAATATTTGTTATTGCTTTCATAGAACTAAATTAGTATTAAGTTTTATATAAATATGTATATCAAGAAAAATGAAACGGTGCGATAATCATTATGTTTGAAGAAGAAATGGACCAGAAAACATACCAATTATTTATCAGCCAGGTATCCGAAACAGATGATGAATATAAAAAATTTAAAGAAAGATTGGACGATGCCCACGATTTTAAATATCAAAACCATTCTCAAAACAACATATCCGGGAAATCAAATAAAGATGAATTAAAAAAATTGTTAAAAAACCCTTTGAATGATTCTGAAATACTGATTATCCTTTCTGGCCTATACCCTACATACCAGGACCTTTTAGTGGCCTTGGTGGAGTTGGCCCATGACTTGGAAATACCAATTCTAGTTATCCGACCCCATGGTGAGGAGAATGTTCCCCGGAAACTGGAAGATGCTAGTAATGGAGTTATTGGTTGGAGTCCATCCTGTATTGCTGGAGCAATAAAGGGTGTTTTAAGTGGGGAAGATGATGAAGTGTGTGAATTATAGTAAGTGAATATTTTATAGATTATTATTCACTATTAAAAATCATCTAAAAAATCTGGTATTCCTTAATAATCTTTAATTTTAGTTAATTATACTCATAAAATAACTTCATGAAATGAAATAAGTCTTAAAATATATTAAGAAAATAACTTTTAAATGTGATATAAATGGTTGAGTCAAAAATAATACCCTTCTCAGAAGTAACTAAATTCCACGGCCATGTATGCCCTGGTAGTGCTATTGGATATCGTGCTGCAGAGATAGCTATAAAAATGTTAAGTTCATCCCGGGCAGAAGACGAAGAGTTTCTGGCCATTGTGGAAAATGACAGTTGTAGTGTGGATGCCATACAAGTGGTCACCGGCTGTACATTTGGAAAAGGAAATCTAATCTTTAAGGACTATGGAAAAAATGTTTACACCTTTGTAAACAGAAAAACTAGAGATAGTATACGTTTATCTCTAAACATGAGCATTGATGAAATAGACCCCGAATTTTCAAGTATTAGGAAAAGGGCTTTTTCAGAATCAGCCACTGATAAAGATAGAGAAAAGTTTGATAAACAAAAAAACGCATTATCTGAAAAAATACTTGATATGGATGATGAGGAAATATTTAAAATAGATAGTGTAAAAATTGAGATTCCAGAAGAGGCCCGTATATTCAAGTCAGTTAAATGTGATAAATGTGGGGAATACTTGGCCGAGCATCGGGCAAGGGTTGAAAATGGAGAATTTGTCTGCATTCCCTGTTTTGATAATTATTCCAGATCTTAAAAATAATTATTAATTTTTTAATAAACTAAACCTTAAGAA
>JAUXXK010000082.1 GCA_030681145.1 Methanobacteriaceae archaeon
CCTTTTAATTGCCAACCACGAGAGAAATTGTCTCTCATGTGCCCAATCAGATAATTGTCAGCTCCAGGAAGTGGCCGCCTATCTGAAGGTTGATGAGCAGGAAATGGAAAACTTCAGATTATCCCTTCCAGACATACCATTGGACGAGTCCAACCCCTTCTTTATAAGGGATCTTAAAAAATGCATTCTCTGTGGGGCTTGTGTACAGATTTGTGCGGATATTTTAGGAGTAAATGCCATTGATTTCGGGTACCGGGGATATGAAACCAAGATAACCACTTTTGGCGATAAGGATATTCTGGATTCTAACTGTGTCTCTTGTGGTGAGTGTGTGGTGGCCTGTCCTGTAGGGGCTCTTGTTCCAAAATCCACATTAAAACCATCTAGAGAAGTTAAAACCACCTGCACCTATTGTGGGGTTGGATGTACGATCTATCTTGGAGTTAGGGGAAACAAAATTACTGGTGTTCGAGGAGATACACAAGGCCCATCCAATAAGGGAAGACTCTGTGTAAAGGGGAGATATGGCTTTAATTTTGTAAACAGCCCAGATAGACTAAAAAAACCACTCATCAAGAGAAATGGAATTTTCGAGGAAGCTGAATGGGAAGAAGCCCTAGAGTTGGTGGCTGAAAAATTATTAAAATACCATCAGAACACATTCGACGATAATCAGTACAAAAAAAGCCAGTTTGCAGCTATTTCATCGGCAAAATGCACTAACGAAGAAAATTACTTGCTTCAAAAGTTCACCAGGGCTTTAATGAAGTCTCCGCACATTGACCACTGTGCCCGTTTGTGCCATGCCCCTTCCGTGGCCGGACTATCAATGAGTATTGGCAGTGGGGCCATGTCCAATTCCATTAAGGAAATATCTCAGGCCGGATGTATAATGGCAATTGGAACCAACACCACTGGAAGCCACCCAGTTATTGCTCTGGAAGTGGTAAATGCCGCTAAGAGTGGTTCTAAACTCATAGTTATCAATCCTCAGGAAATTGATCTGTGCAAGCACGCTGATTTGTTCCTCCAGCACCGCCCGGGAACAGACGTGGCCCTTTTAATGGGCATTGCCAAGTTTATATGGAAAGAAAACTTGTATGATGAAGAATTTGTGAAAAACCGGACTGAAAATCTGGAACCATTCCTTGAATCCCTGGAAAATCTAAGTCTGGAGGAAGTAGAACAAATCACCGGGGTTAAGCAAGAAAAAATTAGAAAAGCGGCCAGAATATACGCAATGGAGGGGTCCTCTTCCATACTCTATGCCATGGGCATTACCCAGCATACCCACGGCACGGAAAACGTTTTGGCCATAAGTAATTTGGCCCTTTTAACCGGTAATCTTGGTAAATTGAATGCCGGGGTCAATCCACTACGGGGACAGAATAATGTACAGGGTTCTTGTGATATGGGGGCCCTCCCTAATGTTCTCCCGGGATACCAATCAGTGGAAGACGAACAAGTAATTCAAAAATTCCAGGAACATTGGAATTCTGATTTGAGTCCGGTTAAGGGTATGATTTTACCGGAAATTCTGGAAAATGCAGCGGAAGGAAACATAAAAGCCGCCTACATCATGGGTGAAAATCCCCTGTTAAGTGAACCGGACATTCAGAACGTTAAAAAAGCTCTGGAAAGCCTGGAGTTTCTGGTGGTGCAGGACATTTTTTTAACAGAGACTGCCCAACTGGCAGATGTGGTTTTACCGGCGGCATCTTTTGCTGAGAAGGAGGGAACCTTTACCAACACCGAAAGAAGGGTGCAGCTTATTAGACCGGCGGTAAGTGTAGTCGGCAAATCTAAGCCTGATTGGTGGATAATTTCCCAGCTGGCCCTTAAGATGGAGGAAAAACTTTCAACTGAAAGAGAATTTGATAAATCAGAAGCCCAAAACCTCCCTAAATCTCAATTCAATTACCAATCTGCAAGCGAAATATTCCAGGAAATGGCAGAAATTACTCCCATATACCATGGTATCTCCTATGTCCGACTGGAAAAAGAAGGCATACAATGGCCATGTCCTGATGAAAAACATCCCGGAACCCAGGTACTGCACCAGGAAAAATTTAACACCGCTAGTGGGATGGGTAAATTCCACCCGCTGGAATACCGTCCTCCAGCAGAAGCGGCCAGTGAGGATTATCCTTTAATTCTCACTACCGGTCGCAGCCTGTACCATTATCACACCGGCACCATGACTCGGAAAATCGAAGGCATGGATAAGCTGGAAAAGCCAGCAACAGTTGAGATTAATCCCTATGATGCCGAGGAGAGACATATACAGGAAAACGACCTAATAGAAATCGAGTCCCGTCGTGGTAAAATCAAAGTTAATGCTATAATTAGTGACCATATCCAGAAAGGAACATTATTCATGACTTTTCACTTTAAAGAAGCCCCGGCTAACTGTCTCACCAACCCGGAGAGGGATCCTATTTCGGGTATTCCTGAGCTAAAAATTTCGGCAGTTGAGGTGCGAAAATTATAGTCTTTTTGGGACTATTTTTACCTTAAAGTTAAGTGCCTTAATTTTTCTTTAATTCTTTTTGAAATTTTTAAAATTCTTCTATTATTAATCAAGCAATTGTTAAACAATTTGAATAGTTTTAATTCATAATAAGCTTTTTTTATTGCATTATGCTTACTTTAAGGCGAATATTTTTAATATATAATTATGTGCTCACTACACTCCAATATATATAATTTTCTATATGTTTCTAGTAGGAATTTATTTATAAATGATTAAGTGAAAGTGTAATTAACACACATGGTGACTCAATGCCCAAACATATAGTTTCTGGATTAAAATATATCGCAGCTGTCAACCTGAGGAAACAAGGCCAAACTCAGAGAGAGATAGCTGAAGCGCTGGACATGGATAGATCTACTGTTTCTCACTATTTGAATGGAAGAAACCTTTCTTGGAATTCCATAGAAGTTGCGGAAATGGTAACCAATTTTTGTCCCAAAGATTTTTTAATTTTAACCCATGCTCTTTTAAAGGACACTGAGCGGACCAGAACCATAATCCAGACCTGTTCTAACTTAAAATTTGAAGGAATAATCCGAAATTCTTGTATTGGCTGTGGCATTTGTGTGGACACGTGTTTAATGAAGGCCATCGTGTTGAACGACTTAAAGGCACATATTAATGACGAATGGTGTTGTGGATGCCTTATTTGCATGGAAATGTGCCAGACTAACTCGATAGAAATTAAGGAGGTAGTAGATTGATGGAAACAACCGAAATTATGGACGGTAAGAACATTACTTTGGAGAGAGCCGGTGAAGAAGACAGAACTCTAATCTTCAAGAATGATATGTGTGCAGTTTGCGGATTATGTGAAACAATTTGCCCCGTATCTGCTATTGAAGCAAATCCCACTGGGGCAATGATTCGAACCGAACAAGATATGAGTAAAATTGACATAGATGTAAATAAATGTGTTTTATGTGGTATGTGCAGTAGTATTTGCCCATTCCAAGCTTTAGATTTACAAATAAATGGGGATTCTATTCGTGAATTACAATATCCTCAACTAATAAAAAGTGCAGAAATTGACAATGAGGAATGTATCCATTGTAAAGCTTGTGAAACAGCCTGTCCTCAAGACGCTATAATTATTACTCGTGAATTACCTTCACGAGCAGAACTCATTACTGGGGAAATAGATATAGATAAAGAAACCTGTATCTACTGCGGAATGTGCGAAGAAATGTGTCCAGTGGATGCTATTGATATTGAACACCAGACTCCAACCTCAGATAATCCGGTAGTTGCTACTGATATTAATGTAAGTGAAGATATATGTGTTCACTGCGGAATTTGTAAAAGAATCTGTCCGGTAGACGCCATAAAACAGGTTTGTAGAATCTGTCCATATGGAGAATATGAAATATCCGAACCAGAAATTAATGGAAATTCCTACATCGACCCAGAACTATGTATAAACTGTACTTGGTGTCAGGAAATTTGTCCAGTTGATGCCGCTAAAGTTACCAAGCCTTTTGAAGGTGAATTAACTATAGAACAGGATACTTGCCAGGGCTGTGAAACATGTGTAATGGTTTGTCCTTGTAATGTACTTTCTTTCCCTAAGTCAACTAAATCCGGTTTAAATGCAGAAAAACTCCACAAAGACGAAAGATTCTGTATTTATTGTGGTGCTTGCCAGAAATCTTGTCCGGTAGACGCCATAAATGTTAAGAGAACTCAAATTAATTACACCCCAACCAAATCCAAGGCATGGAAAAAAGCCTTTGAATCTTTAAAACAATAAATTGGAGGCAATCGAATGACAATTGGACTTAAAACATATCGTGAATTATGTCACGGATGTGGAAACTGTGTTGTGTCTTGCCCGGTCAATGCTCTCAGAAGTGAAGAAGTAGCTGGAGGAAAAGGGCCAAGTGATGACGTGGATATAATTATGATAGTAGAAGACGGAGCAATACAACTTAAAAATGTTGATCTCTGTGGAAAATGCGGTACGTGTGTACAAAGCTGTCCTGTGAATGCTATTACCTTGGAGGAATTTTAATGATAGTTAATCTAATCACTGGAAGGACTGTATGGCAAGGTCAAGCAATTGAATCTGGAAAGGATCTCAAAATGTATGTTAACGCCGCAGCCATAGCTCATATGAGTGATGAAATGATGGTTCAATTAGGCGTAAAATCAGGGGAAAATATAAAAATCATAGGTTATGGGGGGGATGTGGTCGTTAAAGTAGTAAATACCAAAGAAACACTCCCTGAAGACACAATTTATGTCCCATTGGGTCCTTGGGCTAATCGAGTAGTGGATCCTACACTTAATTCTACTGCCATGCCTTCTTATAAAAACATACCCGTGGAAATAATGTCTACTGATGAAGAAGTCTTGGACATGCCTACTCTGATGAAAGTATATGGAAAAGTTTGATATCCCACTAATCAAGGAGGATTAATTAAAATGGAACGTATAATCAAAAACGGTATTGTTTACTGTCCATTAAATGGAATTGATGGAGAAAAAATGGATATCTGCATCAAGGATGGTAAAATCGTTGAAAGTGTTAGTGATAATGCAGAAGTAATTGACGCTTCTGGAAAAATTGTCATGCCTGGTGGTGTGGAAGTTCACAGCCACATAGCTGGTGCTAAAGTTAATGTAGGTCGAATGATGCGGCCTGAAGACAGTAAAAAAGATGCTGAAGCTACAAACGAAGATATAAACAGGAGAGCAGGGAGTGGATTTTCTGTACCTTCTACTTTCATGACAGGTTATCGTTATGCTCAAATGGGTTACAGTACTGCTATGGAAGCTGCTATGCCTCCACTTTTAGCTAGACACACCCACGAAGAATTAGAAGCAACGCCTATCCTTGATCATGCCGCTTTTCCATTGTTTGGAAACAACTGGTTTGTTATGGATTATTTAGGTAAAGGAGACATAGACTCCTGTATGGCTTACGCTTCCTGGTTACTAAAATCCACTAAAGGTTACGCTATTAAAATTGTAAACCCCTGTGGAACTGAAGCATGGGGATGGGGTGGAAATGTGCGGGGATTACATGACACTGCACCTCACTTTAGTGTAACTCCTGCTGAAGTAATTAAAGGACTAGCAGAAGTAAATGAAAAATTAAAATTACCTCACTCCATACACCTGCATTGTAACGACCTGGGGCACCCTGGGAACTATGAAACTACTTTAGAGTCTTTTGATTTACCTAAAGGGATTAAAGTTGATCCAGTAACTGGAAGTAGGGATACAGTACTTCACGCTACTCATGTTCAGTACCACAGTTATGGGGGGACCTCTTGGAGGGACTTTGAGTCCGCAGCAGATATTGTAGCTGACTATGTGAATAAAAGCAACCACATGACTATAGATGTTGGTCAAGTCACTTTGGATGAAACCACTACTATGACTGCTGATGGTCCAATGGAATTCGATTTACACACTTTAAACGGACTTAAATGGGCTAACTGTGATGTAGAAATGGAAACTGGTTCTGGTGTAGTGCCGTTCATTTACTCTGCTAAGGCACCTGTACCTGCAGTACAATGGGCTATCGGTATGGAATTGTTCTTACTAGTCAAAGACGCAGATAAAGTATGTTTAACCACTGATACTCCAAATGCTGGCCCATTTACCAGATATCCGCGGGTTATGGCTTGGCTAATGAGTAACCAGTACCGAACAGACTTGCTGGAAAACGAACTCCACAAATGGGCACAAAAGAGAAGTAGTATTGCTACCATCGACCGTGAATATTCATTATATGAAATTGCACAAATTACTAGATCTACTCCTGCCAAAGTGCTGGGGTTAAGTGACACCAAAGGACATCTTGGTGTTGGTGCTGATGCAGATATTTCGATATACGACATGAATCCGGAAACTATGGACCTAGCTGCAGACTACAAGATGGTGGAAAACAAATTCCAGAAAGCAAGCTATTTATTAAAAGACGGCGAGTTTGCGGTTAAAGACGGTGAAGTTATAAACACAGATCTTAAAGGTAAAACTTTCTGGGCAGATACCCAAATTGAATCAGATTTATATAAAAACGTCCTAGCAGACATAGAAAAACAATTTGTGAAGTATTACTCAATTAATTTCCAAAACTACGCTGTAGAAGACTCCTATATTTCTAAATCTGCACCAATTAAAGGGGTGAGCTTATGAGTGAAATAAAATTAACTCTTAAAAAACAATCACCAGTTCCTATAGAAACTCCTAACATTAAACCAGATGTTTTTGCAGGTAAAACTATTGATGAGATTAAAGAATTAGAAATCATGCTGGGAAACAATAAGGTTAAACTCTCTGATTTCTTTGATGTTGAAGGAGAACCTGCTGAAACTCCTGAAGAAATAAAAATTGTTATTGAAGGCGATAGTAGTAATATTAAACGAATTGGACAGGGGATGAAAGCCGGTGAAATTCTCGTTAAAGGTGACGTTAATATGTACGTTGGCTTAGAGATGGAAGGTGGTAAATTAACTGTTGAAGGAAATACTTCTACTTGGGCCGGCCAAGATATGAAAGGCGGAGAACTAGAAATCTTGGGAAATACTGGGGATTATTTAGGATCTTCTTATCGTGGTGACTGGAGAGGAATGAGTGGGGGTATTATAACCGTCCACGGGAATGTTGGATACGAAATGGCGGAGTACATGGGCGGTGGAAAAATTTTGGTAAAAGGAAATGCCGACCAAATGCCGGGAATCCACATGAGTAGTGGTCTGGTAATCATAGAAGGTAATGTCCCTTCTAGAACTGGGGGTGAAATGACAGGAGGAACTATAGTAGTTCAAGGAGTTGTCGATTCATTCTTACCTGGATTTGAATTTTTGGGTGTCGAAAAGAACATCGAAATTGAAGGAACAGAATTTTTGGGAGCATTCTATAAATTCAAAGGCGATTATGCAATGAAAGGTGCCAATGGAACCGTTTACGTGGCTGTCGCCGGAAATAAACATATAGTTCCCTAATAAAAATGAGCGAGGTAATTTCTATGGAATTAGTAAACAATGTAATTTGCCCTTTCTGCGGAACATTATGTGACGACATTGTCTGTAAAGTGGAAGATAATGAGGTAGTAGGGACATATAATGCCTGCATAATCGGACACAGTAAGTTTGTTCATGCTGAAGGTGCTATGAGATACACAAAGCCCCTCTTAAGAAAAGATGGGGATTTTGTGGAAATAAGCTATGAAGAGGCCATTGAGAAAGCTGCACAGATTTTAGTCGATGCTCAAAGACCACTCATGTATGGATGGAGCTGTACTGAATGTGAAGCTCAAGCTGCAGGAATGGCCTTAGCTGAAAATGTTAGGGCAATAGTTGATAATACTGCATCTGTATGTCACGGTCCTTCTCTTTTAGCTGTGCATGACACAGGATATCCAGTATGTACTCTGGGAGAAGTTAAAAACCGTGCGGATGTAGTGGTTTATTGGGGTTGTAACCCATTCCACGCTCACCCTAGGCATATGTCTCGCCATACATTTGCAAGAGGATTTTTCAGAGAGCGAGGACGTTCTGACAGGACAGTTATAGTTGTAGACCCTAGAAAAAGTGACTCTTCTAAATTGGCAGACATCCACCTTCAATTAGATTATAACAAGGATTACGAATTGGTTGATGCTATGAGGTCCCTTTTGATGGGTCACGATGTTCTTTATGATGAAGTAGCAGGCATACCTAAAGATCAGATTGTTGGTGCAGTAGAAGCATTGAAAAAAGCTCAATTTGGTACACTTTTCTTTGGTATGGGTATCACCCATAGTTTAGGAAAACACCGAAATATTGATACGGCCATTATGATGGTTCAAGATCTCAATAATTTCGCCAAATGGAATCTTATACCGATGAGAGGTCACTACAATGTTAATGGGTTCAACCAAGTTTGTACTTGGGAAAGTGGCTATCCATTCTGTGTTGATTTTGCTACAGGTACACCCAGATACAACCCGGGAGAAACTGGATCCAATGATGTTCTTCAAAATAAAGAGGCTGATGCAATGATGGTAGTGGCTTCTGATCCTGGAGCACACTTTCCACAGAGGGCTCTCGAGAGAATGGCGGAAATCCCTGTTATTGCAGTGGAACCACACCGGACACCTACTACTGAAATGGCTGATTTAATTATTCCACCTGCAATTGTGGGAATTGAAGCCCAAGGTACAGCTTATAGGATGGATGGTGTTCCTCTCAAGATGAAAAAGTTAGTAGAAACTGATCTTCTATCTGATTTAGAAATCATGGAGAAAATCTTGGAAAAAGTCAAGGAAATTAGGGCTTCTAAATAAGATAAAGTCTCTCCGGACTTTTTTTTTTAGTTTTATGTTTAATATTTAATTTTTTTTTTTTTTTATTCTGAGGTTGTCTCATAAATTTGTTATGAAAATTTTTCCAATTTAAACAATTTTTTTTTTATGTGTTCGAATG
>JAUXXK010000330.1 GCA_030681145.1 Methanobacteriaceae archaeon
AAACTTATATTAGCTTGTTTAAAACTTTAATTGGATTTAACGAGGAATGTAAGCTCCCATTGCATATATATATCGATATTCTGTTAAATGAAAAAGTTTCTGATATTTCATCTAGAAATGATCTTTTACAAAAATACAGAATAAGAATACCTTCAGAAAAAGATGTGGAAAGTTTGTTAGATAGTTACAAATCTTAAATTTATAGGGAGTGTTATAATGGATAAAAGATATCCGCGGATATTATTCCGTAAAAGACTTAAAGATTTGAGAAAAGAAATGGAAGACATAGGACAAAAGACTATTCAAGTACATAAAAATGCTGCAGAGGTATTTATTGAATACGATGAGGAAATGGCCAAAAAAGTCGTAGATGATAGTAAAAAAGTAGATGCCATGGTTTTCAATCTGGAAAGAAAATGTATTAGTATTATTGCTGCAGAGCAACCAGTGGCTCGTGATTTAAGGTTCATTGAAGCATGTATTAAAGTTGGAAGCCACCTAAAAAGAATAGCATATCTTGCTGCTAATATTACTGATGCATCTGAAAACATTAAAGACGAAAAAATTCCTAAAAAACCCATGGAAGACCTTAAACATATGGCAGATCTAGTCCAAATGATGTTAAGCAAAGGAATTTATGCGTTCTTGGATCAGAATATGGACATGTCCAGAGAACTTCGTCATGATGATGATAAAGTGGATGATTTATTTGATCAATCCTTGGAACATATTACTGGCAGTATGTTCAATGATAAGGAAGCTATCACTTATTTGGTCAATCTACTTTTTGTGGCCAGATTCCTAGAAAGAATTGCTGATAGGGCAGTCAGTATTGGGGATAGGACCATATTTATGATCACTTGTGAAAAACCTTAATTAATGGATTTAATCATGGAATTAAATTCATAATATTTCTTTTTTAAATTATAACCTGTGGAATGAATTGATTTATCTATTTTTTTAAACAAAATTAACATATTTTAGCTTTTAAACTCATCATATTTTCATTGAGGTGATTTTTTGAATTTCTATGTTTTTGCACTTTTAGCCGCATTTTTTTTTGGTTTAGCACCTATATTTGGTAAGTTAGGAATCGAAGGTGTTAATCCTGTAATTGCATTATGCATAAGAAGTTTTGTTATTAGCGGAATCATGTTAATTTGGCTAATTTTAAATAACGATATAAATCCTGTAATGGATATAACAACTTCGGGATGGATATTTATTGCTCTAGAGGGAATATGTGCTGCTTTAATTGGCCAACTATGTTATTATTATGCTCTTAAATCTGGTGATGCATCTGTGGTTGTTCCATTGATTGCTTCGTTTCCATTATTTACCTTTATAATTGCTACAATTTTTTTAGGAGATAAAATATCTATTACTAAAGTCAGTGGAATACTATTTACTTTAGTAGGAATAATTTTATTAAGAATTTAAATTAAAAAATAAGAGAAAAAAACGGTTTTTAATTATAAATAGTTATATGGCATAAAATATGCTCTAATTTCTTAAAATAGTGGTAGCATGCCTCCCTGCCCAGCATTGAATACAAACCCCTATTGGTAAACCCGCAGTGTGAGTGTCAGCAGTTAATATTTTCACATCCAGAGCTGTGGCTTTACCACCCAGTCCCATGGGGCCAATTCCTGATTGATTTATTTCTTTTAGTATTTCTTCTTCTATTTGACTAATTTTAGCATCAGGATTTCTTTTCCCAACCGGATTAATCAATGCTTTTTTTGCTAGTTTCATGGCTAAATCTGAAGATCCGCCTATTCCTACACCTACAATTATGGGGGGGCAAGGCTTTCCTTGAGCAGTTATAACTGTTTCTACTACAAAATTTTTAACTCCTTTAACACCTTCTCCTGGAAGGGCCATCTTAAGAGCATTGTTGTTTTCAGATCCAAACCCTTTAGGTAAAATTGTAATTTCCAGATAATCCTCATCAATAAGTTCAACATCTATCTGAGGAATTCCATTTCCAATGTTGTTTCCGGTATTTTCACGGGTAAATGGATTTACTACATTAGGCCTTAACGGAACAGTTTGAGTAGCTTTTTTAACCCCTGTACGTATTCCTTGATATAAGTTTTCCACATTGACATTACCTATTTTCACAAATATTATAGGTAGGCCTGTATCTTGACAGAGAGGAACATTCATTTTTTCAGCAGCATCAATATTATCAATTATGGCTTTAAGATTTAGTATACCTAATTCACTCTCCTCTGTTTTATAGGCATCTTGGAGAGCAAATTTGACATCATTTGGTAATTTGATAACTGCTTTCTGGTAGAGTTTGCAAACAGTATCTTCTATTCTTTTTTGAGTAATCATTAAAAAACCTCTAAATACTATATTATTTTTAAAAATTTCACTAATTTGAAAACTTTTTAATAATAATTAAATTTCTTAATATATTATAATAAAAAAATAATTTTGAAATCTATTTTAATATAATTTTATTTAATTGTAATAGATATTTATCCCCATTTTAATAAAAAAAAATATTTAATATAGCTATGAAATTAATTTAAAAAAATAATAAGAACATTCATAATGTTCTTAATATTTCATTATATTTTTTAGTCTTTCTAACTCTTTGGCGATTTTTTCCTGTTTTCCATAAATTAATTCTTCAGAGTCAGTTATAAGAGCAGCGGTTGGGCAACTAAGAACACATAATGGTGTTTCTTCATCAACACAAAGGTTGCATTTGTTTGCCAAACCTTTTTCATCCAAATTTATAGCACCAATTGGACAAGCATCTCTACAAAGACCACAACCGATACATTTTTCTTCCTGGATTATTATGGCCCCGCCAATCTCATAAATAGCATCTTCTGGGCAAATATTCAAGCAAGGAGCTTTTTCAGGAGTACAATGCATACAGAATACTGGGACACCACTTATAACTCTAATAGCATTTTTAGGGCAGTTTCTTTCACATTTCATGCACTCATTACATAGCTCTGGCCTTGAAACTAATTCTTTCATGCTGAGTCTCCTATTGGAATGCTTTATTTGCCTTGGATTTGGCAGTTAACAGGGTCATAATATCTGAACCCTTTTTAGTATTTTTACCAATTCCAGACATTTTAGCAATGTGCTGTTTTTGTTTTTCAATCTTGAGCATTTCTATATCTATAATAGAAATAGCTCTCCGGGAACAAGCTTTTATACATGCTGGAGTATCTAGATCAGGGCATTGGTGGCATTTATGTGCTTTGCGATCTTCCATTAACACTGCACCAAAGGGACATATTAACATGCACAACCCACAGCCAATGCATTTTTCAGACAATATGTCTTTTTCTTCTATGGCACCAGTAGGGCATATAATTTTACACGGAGCATCCTCGCATTGTTGACAAATTATAGGATAGTAATCTCCTTCGATTTCCCGAATTATTATTCTGGATGTTCCGTGAAGTTTAGCACATGCTTCTTCACAGTCCATACATCCATCACATAAATTGGGTTGAATTATTAATTTATCCAAGCTCTACCCCCCTTATATTTTCAACTCAGCACACATTTTGTCCACATATTGCTGTATTTTTTCTTTTTCCTCGTCTGCCAGGTGTTTAAATCTTTTTTGAGCTTCAAGGTATTTATTTACGGGCTTTCTTTGCATTGGTCGGTAAGTTACTTTAAACTCACCATCCACTATCTCATAAAGGATCCATGACCCAGTTTCTACAGCTAAACGCCCTAATTCAATAGTTTTAGAAGTATCGAAACCCCATCCGGTGGTACATGGTTGGTGGAGATGTATATATGCTGGTCCTTCAATTTCTGAAGCTTTTTTAACCTTTTTCATGAAATCTTCAGGATAAGAAATTGATGCAGTGGCTATATAAGGAACTCCGTGGGCAGCCATAATCATAGGTATATTTTTCTTTGGCCTATTTTCCCCAAAACTTTCTTTACCATGGGGTGAAGTAGTAGTAGAGGCACCATATGGAGTTGCACCACTTCTTTGGATCCCGGTATTCATGTAAGCTTCATTGTCGTAACAAATGTAGATGAGGTTATGTCCTCTTTCCATGGCACCGGACAATGCCTGCATACCAATATCTGCAGTACCACCGTCTCCAGCAAAGACTACCACATTAACGTCCTCTTTTCCCTGTGCTTTAAGGGCTCTTTCTACTCCAGAAGCCACTGCTGCTGCGTTTTCAAAGGCCACATGTATCCACGGAATTTCCCAAGCTGTTTCTGGGTAAGGGGTGGTAATAACTTCCAGGCAACCGGTAGGGGAAATTGCCACTGTATTTTTGCCTAGCATTTTAAGGGCTAACCTGACACCAATAGTGGCACCACATCCTGCGCATCCTCGGTGACCGGGGGCTAGGAATTCTCCTTCGGGTATTTTCATTTTAGACTTCCTCCTTTAGTCCAATCCAGGTTATTTTTTTAATAGGATTCAGGGTCTTATTTACAATATCCTCGATATGATTTGGAGTGATATCTCTACCTCCTAATCCAACAATGAATCCATAACTTTCCACATCAATGTTGGCTCTAATTTCGGTGTAAAGAGCACCGCCCATTCCAAAGCTAATATTTTTGTCTAAAACAGCTATGCGGTCTGCATTTTTCACCGCTTCGAAGATTTCTTTTTCAGGGAACGGTCGGTAATTACTCACTTTCAAAAGACCCACTTTTTTGCCTCGGTCTCTCATATCGTCCACCACATCTCTTATGGTACTGCAGATGGATCCCATGGCAACTAAAATGATTTCTGCGCCTTCACAGCGGTATTCTTCTACAAAGGAGTTTTCACGACCAAAAATCTCCTTGAATTCCTGGTTGACCTTTTTAATGATCTTCTTTGATTTTTGCATGGCAACTTCCATCTGATATCGAGCCTCCATGTAATAATTGGGGTCAGCGAATGTACCTAAAGAACGTGGATTTAAAGGATCCAGGAATGATTCTTGGGGTTGGTAATCAGGTAAGAAACTATCTACTAGTTCCTGGGATGGTATATCCACTGGCTCCACAGTATGGGTAAGTATGAATCCATCTAAACATACCATACTGGGTAAAAGAACATCGTGGTCTTCAGAAATCTTGTAACATTTTAATATTGAGTCCAGAGCTTCCTGTCCATTTTCCACATAAATCTGCATCCATCCAGTATCTCTTTGAGATATGGAATCCTGATGGTCATTCCATATACTTAAGGGGGCGGCTAATGCTCGGTTAGCATTGGCCATAACAATAGGATTTCTTAAACCAGCAGCGGCAAATAAAATTTCATGCATAAGTGCCAAACCCTGGGATGAGGTGGCAGTAAATACTCTTACTCCTGTTCCGGATGCTCCAACTGCGGCACTTATGGCGCTGTGCTCTGATTCAACCATTATATATTCTGAATCAATATCCCCATCTGCCACATATTTGGCCAGATATTCTGATATGGAGGTTTGTGGAGTGATAGGATAAACAGGAATAACTTGTGGTTTGGCCAATTTAACCGCATTAGATACGGCCTGGTTGGCAGAAATAACTTTAACAACCATTATTCTCTCTCCATTTTAATGGCTTTAACCGGGCATTCTACATCACATATGCCACAGCCTTTACAGTAATCATAATCTATATCATAATCTTTGTTAATACAACCTTCTGGACAAAAAAGGATACAGTTTTCGCATTTGATGCATTTTTCTTTATCCAGTAGGGGTTTAAATGTTCTCCAGCTTCCTGTCTTATTATTTCGGGTACTACCCGGATTTTTGACAGTCCCTCCGATGGAATCCATACTAATCACCTTTATTATTTAATCAATTTATTTAACTATTTGTTCATAAGCTGATTTAGCGGCATCAGCATTTTTATTCCCTATCCTTCCTGGGAAAGTTTCTTTTATAATCTTCACAATTGAATCCAGAGTTACTTCACCGGTTGCACCTGCAAAAGCCCCTAACATAACAGTATTTACTATGGGGAGTCCTAATTTTTCTAAAGCTATGCTGGTAGCATCAATAACATATGTTTCGGATTTTTCATGGGATGGCGGTTCTTTAGTTGTATTTAGTATTACCTTACCTCCTTTTTCAATTCCAGAATATACTTCTGCTATTTCTACAAGACCATCATCCATCACTATTACGTAATTTGGATTGTAAACTTGATATCTTCTTCTTATATGTTTATCATCAATTCTAGTAAATGCCATGACGGGGGCGCCTCTTCGTTCTACGCCAAAAAAGGGAAATGCTTGTGAATACTTTCCATCTTCGAAAGCAGCCTTAGCTAAAATCTCTGCAGCTGTAACAGCGCCTTGACCACCGCGTCCGTGAAAGCGAATTTCTATCATAATTTACCTCCATTCTTCATAGTTAATCATTATAAATTTTAATATATATACATGATGGTCATCTGAAAATAAGCATAATATTATGCATATGAATTAGGGGTTGTAAAGTTTAGGGGTGTTGG
>JAUXXK010000332.1 GCA_030681145.1 Methanobacteriaceae archaeon
ATATACTGTTTCCGAGTCTTAGCTTCGGAAATTGATGTAATATTTTCAGTATAATTATCCATAATTTAGGTATTTAGTTAAATGTAATATATAATTTATGATAATATTTTTTGATTATCTTAATTATGATAGAAATATAACAAAATTATTAAATATCATTCTAAATAAGTAATTTTATGCCATTATTCTCCATCAATAACAATAAACTGGAACGAGTAAAGAAAATCGACTTCAAACTGGAAAGGGACTTGCAGAAACTCACAGAAGAGAATCTTCAAGAGATCTTCGGCCTGGAAATGGTTACATCAGAATTTCAACTAAATAAATTGAGAATTGACACCCTGGCCTTTGATAAAGAGTCCAATTCCTTTGTTATAATTGAATACAAAAAAGGAGTTAATTTCAGTGTTATCGATCAGGGTTATGCTTATCTGGCCTTACTATTGAATAATAAAGCTGATTTTATTTTAGAATATAATGAACATATGGATAAGAATTTAAGAAGAATTGATGTCGATTGGTCCCAGTCAAGAGTTGTATTTGTGGCCCCCAAATTTACCACATACCAGCGTAAAGCAATAGAATTCAAGGACGTGGCCTTTGAATTATGGGAAGTTAATAGATTCAGTAATGATACAGTTCTTTTTAATCAGATTAAATCACAGGATACCAGTGAATCAATTACCAAAGTTAGTACTAAAAATAAAGTAATTGAAAAAGTCGAAAAAGAAGTAAAAAAGTATACTGAAAAAGATCATTTAAAAAATGCAACTCCAGAAATCAAAGAACTTTATGATGGAATAAAAGAGAAATTATCTGATTTAGACTCACTTGAAATGGATCCTAAAAAGTTATATATTGCATTCAAAGCCAATACTAATGTTATTGACATTACATTCACACGAAATCATTTGAAAATATGGTTTAACATGACTAACGGCACTCTTGATGATCCTAAAGAATTAACAAGAGATGTTTCAAATATTGGCCATTATGGTAATGGAGATTATGAACTAAAAATCCAACCAGGGGACGATTTAAATTATTTAATGTACTTGGTGGGCCAGTCTTATAAAAAGAATTCTTCATAATAGGGGAGTAGAATTAATGGAGACTTTAAACCAAAAATGGGAACCGAAAACCTTTGAAGACAAATTAATATTTGAATATTCACTAAAATCTCCAGGAACTTTTTATTTAGAAGTGCCTATTGGATCCAGCCGTGGCAATGGGAATTGGCCTAAAAAATCAGGAATTAGAAGGATTGACGCCATTAACATCATAAATGGTAACTCTAAAAACAAAATATTTGGTCAAAAAGAGTTTTCATATGATCATTTTCAGACAACTGTTTCTAATAAATCAGTCGAATTAATAGAAGCTAAACAGAAACTTAATAGATTAGTT
>JAUXXK010000083.1 GCA_030681145.1 Methanobacteriaceae archaeon
TTTTTTAGCAATTTTTGAAGCTTTTTCAAATATTTCAGAATCTGGTTCATATCCTTCAGGACATGCGACCGTCATATTAAGACCCAAAATGGCTGAAATTAATAATAAAGAATTACAGACATTGTTTCCATCCCCTACAAAAACCATTTTTCCTTCAAACGTACCCATATGTTCTTTAATGGTTTGCATATCTGCCAAGGCTTGGCAAGGGTGTTCCAGATCGGTTAAACCATTTATTACAGGAACTGATGAATTTTCTGAAAGTTCTACAACATCTTCGTGTTTGAGTGCCCTAATCATTATACCATCTACATAACCACTTAATGCCTTAGCAGTGTCAGATATTGGTTCACCTCTGCCTATTTGAAGATCATTGGTAGATAAATATAATGCATGGCCCCCCAATTGATCCATTCCGACTTCAAAAGATACTCGTGTCCTTGTGGATGATTTTTGAAATATCATAGCCAGTGTTTTATTTTTAAGAGGTTTATCATTAGATTTACCTTTTTTAAACCATGCAGCTAGATCCAATAACTGTACTACTTGATCCTGAACATCACAAACTGATAAAAGATGTTTCATTATATTCATCTCCTAAATACAATATAAAAAATTGTTGAAATAATTTATGTAAGTAATAAAGAATATTTTATGTATTAACATGCTTAAAAAACTATTTAAAATTTCTTGATATTCCGTGAAAAGCATTATGAATTGTGAATTTTAAAAAATAATAAATAAAGATTATGATTAATCCATATCCATAAATTATAATATGAAAAAATAAAAATTTTGAATTAACGTTTTATCTCATTCATATGATCAATTCTTTTTTGTATGAGCTTTTGAGTACCTACATCTTTTCTATGATAGAGATTTCCCTTAACATGCTGTGTAGCCTCTTCGCAAATTTTTTCAGCTTCTTTGATACTTTCTCCCTTGGCTACTAATCCTATAGCACGTGAAGAAGAAGTATACACTTTGTCATTTTTCTGGTTTACCGCAGCATAATAAAACCTGCATCCTTTAGCCATTATGGATTTTTCATCAACCTTAATTGGTTGATTATCAAATTTAGTTTCAGGATAACCATCAGGAACAATGTACTTACATACTGTAGCTTTATTTTCAAATTTAGCTTTTTTTAGATTTCCATCAACAATTCCACTACATATGTCAACCATGCTGGTTTTTAGCAGAGGTAGTACATTCATAGCCTCTGGATCTCCAAAGCGGGCATTGTATTCCACAAGGCGTGGGCCCTCTTCACACAACATGAATTGACCATAAAGAACTCCCTTATATGGGCCATTTTCTTTTTTTATGGCATTTATAGTCTCTTGCATTATTTTTACTGCGTCATCATAATTTTTTTGGTCTAAAAAAGGAAGCAATCCATTTTTATCGGAGTAAGATCCCATACCTCCCGTAATTGGTCCTTGATCCCCTTCAAATGCGTGTGGATGGTCTTGCACCGCTGGCATGGGGACTAGATGATCTCCATCAGAGAAGGCTTGTACAGTAAATTCCTCCCCCACCAATTTTTCTTCGACAACCACCCGATGATGTCCTCCCATTTTAGTTTCAATAATGTGTCGAGCATATTCCTTGGCATCGTTGTTATCTTCTAGGTGGTCTCCTACAATTTTTACCCCTTTTCCCCCAGTAAGTCCCACTGGTTTTATGACCACATCCCTATCAAATTCATCCAAAAAATCATTTATGTCTTCATAGCTATCAAATACTCTGTAAACAAGTGATCCATCTATTTTATATTTTTCAAATAAGTTTCTCATGAATGATTTATCTGTTTCTATTTTAGCCGCACTTTTGTTAGGCCCCACGCAACTTATTCCAGCTCTTTCCAGCATATCCACAATTCCTTTTTCCAAGGGAGATTCCGGGCCGATAAATGCCATGTCTACCTTCTTTTCCAATGCAAATTTTTTGACATTTTCTAGATCACCCTCGTTGGCCACTTTAAAATCAGATATACGCGCAATTCCGGGATTATGATTGCTCATTATAGAATAAAGTTCTGATTCTCCTTTTAAAGCTTCACAAATAGCATGTTCTCTTGCTCCAGTACCTACAACTAAAATTTTCATTTAAATCCTCCCCAAAATTAAAATCATTGATAAACTGATAATTAAAATTATAATTTTTTAAATTTGATATTTTATTGATTTTAATTTATATTATCTCTATACAATTATGATATAAATGCCATGATTATATAATAGAATATTCAATAACAGTATATAATTAAATAATGAAATAATTTAAAAAAAATGTAGGATTTATGTAATTTAAATTAATAACCTGAAATTTTTATCATTATTATCAGGTTTAGTAAGATTAAAAGGTGTTTTTTTATGAAAGGTGGCCAAGCCCTAATTAAGTCGCTGATAGACAAAGGAGCAGATACTGTCTTTGGGTATCCTGGAGGACAGTTACTTCCTCTTTATGACATGATATACGATTCTGACTTAAAGCATATACTGGTAAGGCATGAACAATGTGCTGCCCATGCGGCAGATGGATATGCTCGTGCTTCAGGAAAAGTAGGAGTGTGCATTGCCACTTCTGGTCCAGGTGCAACCAACTTGGTAACCGGAATTGCAACAGCATACATGGATTCTTCTCCAGTTTTGTCCATTGCAGGACAAGTACCAACCCACTTAATTGGTAATGATGCATTTCAGGAAGTAGATATGATTGGTATAACTATGCCTATAACCAAACACAACTTCCAGGTTACTGATGCCAATGATATACCCGCAATAGTCAACTCCAGCTTTGACATAGCCCTCAGTGGTCGTCCGGGGCCAATAGTGATTGACCTGCCCAAAGATATACAGGAACAGGAACTAGAAGAATACCGAAATGAATCAGTAGAAATACCTGGTTACAAACCTACTAAAAAAGGTCACGGTCTGCAGATAAAAAGAGCAGCACAAACAATTATTAAATCAAAAAAACCTGTTATACTTGCGGGCGGAGGAGTTATATCTGCTGGAGCTTCAAATGAATTAAAAAAACTTTCAAAACTTATTAATGCACCTGTAACAACGACATTATTAGGTAAAAGTTCTTTTCCAGAAGATAATCCCGTTTCTATGGGTATGCTTGGAATGCATGGACGAAAAGTAGCTAATCTAAGTGTTAATGAATCTGATTGCCTCATTGCTTTAGGATGTCGGTTTTCAGATCGTACCACTGGAAAAATTGATGAATTCGCACCCAACGCAATCATTATCCACATAGATGTGGATCCCGCTGAAATTGGTAAAAATGTGGATGTTGATATTCCAATTGTAGGAGATGCTAAAATAGTTCTCCAGTCCCTTATAAAACTGCTTAAAAAAGATTCCACACCCCTAAACACATTAAAATGGATTGAACACGTCAAAGAGTTTAATAAAAGCTGCATACCTCGAATTTCTTTTGAAAATAATCTTCCATTAAAGCCTCAGCAAGTTATGAAAGAGCTGGCCCAGGCCCTAGATGAAGAAACTATAATGACCACAGATGTTGGTCAAAACCAAATGTGGATGGCTCACTTTTATAATACCCAGAAACCACGGACATTCATATCTTCTGGAGGATTAGGAACAATGGGATTCGGATTCCCGGCAGCTATGGGTGCCAAAGTGGCCATGCCCGAAAATGATGTGGTTGCCGTTTGTGGAGACGGAGGATTTTTAATGGTCTGTCAGGATCTGGCCACCGTTAAAGAGTATGATATCCCAGTAGTTGTATGTGTATTGGATAATCGATACTTAGGAATGGTAGCACAGTGGCAAAAACTATTCTATAATGAACGTATGTCCCATACACATTTAGGAGAAGTACCAGACTTTGTTAAGCTGGCCGAATCATTTGGTGTAAGGGCAGAAAGAGTTGAAAAAGTTGGAGAAACTGAAAAAGCCCTCAAAGATGCTCTTAAATCTGGCGAACCAACATTAATAGACATAATAATCGATCCGGAAGAAATTCTTCCAATGGTTCCTCCAGGATGTGGCCTTACAGAAATTGTAGGAGAATACAAAATAGAAAGAGAAATTCCTGGAGAAATACCCTACAAACAAACTAAAAAAGCTCATGAAGGGGGTGATTAAGATGGTGATGAAAATGGAAAATCCTGATTCTGAAAAAAACCACATTATCAGTGCACTGGTAGAACACAAACCAGGGGTCCTTCAGAGAGTTGCTGGATTATTCACCCGTAGAGGATTTAACATTGACAGTATAACTGTGGGAGAATCTGAAATCCAAGGTATTGCTCGGATGACTATTATTGCTCAAGGAGACGAGAAGGTATTGGAACAAGTCACCAAGCAGTTAAATAAATTGCTGGATGTCATTAAAGTACGTGATCTGGAAGTGGAGAATACCGTTAAAAGAGAATTATGCCTTATAAAAGTTCACGCCCCTACCGAAAAAGTTAGATCAGAAATTATTCAGTACGCCAACATATTTAGGGGAAGTATAATTGACGTTAGCAGCGAAGCTCTCACCATCGAAATTACAGGAGATTCCGATAAAATTAACGCTTTAACTGATCTTTTAAAAGGTTTTGGAATTAAAGAATTGGCTAGAACCGGGCCTACTGCCATTTCCCGTGGTGGAAAGACCATTTAGTTTGATCATTAATCTATTATTATATAAACCTTATTACTTTTTTAATTTAATTTTCAAGAACTTGGCAAAAAGGGAAATTGAAAATTTATTATAAATGTAACTTAAGAACCTAATTTATATGTTATTTAAACCATATTTAGAAGCACATTAATTACTACCATTATTTGCACATTGCTAATTACGTAAATGAAGATATTATGCGAATTATATGGTAATTCTACTCAATTATTATGTATAGGAGGATGTCAAATGAAGATATATCACGAAAAAGATGTGGACACAGGAATTTTAGCCAATAAAACTATTGCTGTTATTGGATACGGAAGTCAAGGAATGGCTCAATCTCAAAACATGGCTGACAGTGGATTAAAGGTTGTAGTTGGTCTAAGAAAAGGAGGAAAATCTTGGAAAACTGCAGTAACGGATGGAATGAATGTTATGAGTATAGAAGATGCTGCCAAAGCTGCAGATATAATACACATACTTATTCCTGACGAAATACAAGGCAAGGTTTATGAAAAATCCATCAAGCCTCATCTAGAAGAAGGAAACACTTTATCTTTTTCTCACGGTTATAATATCCATTTTGGATACATTAAAGTTCCAAAAGGAGTTAACGTAACTATGAGCGCTCCTAAAGGTCCAGGCGCTATGGTTCGCCGAACTTACTTGGAAGGATTTGGAATTCCTGGCCTGGTAGCTGTAGAAATAAATGCCACAGGAGATGCTAAAGAACAAGCACTAGCTATGGGTAAAGGATGTGGTTTAGCACGAGCAGGGATACTAGAAACTACTTTTAAAGAAGAAACCGAAACTGACCTTTTTGGAGAGCAAGCGGTTCTATGTGGAGGAGTAACTGAACTAATTAAAGCAGGATTTAAAACTCTTGTTGATGCAGGCTACCAGCCAGAATTGGCTTACTTTGAAACCTGTCACGAATTAAAACTTATTGTAGACATAATCTATGAAAAAGGGTTTGCCGGAATGTGGCATGATGTAAGTAACACTGCTGAATTTGGTGGCTTAACCAGAAGATCCAGAGTAATTAACCCAAATGCTCAAGAAGAAATGGCTAAAATCCTCAAAGAAATTCAAGAAGGAAACTTTGCCAAAGAATGGGCTTTAGAAAATCAGGCGGGCGGGCCTATGCTTAAAAGAATGAGAGACATGGAAGACGACTTACAAATTGAAAAAGTGGGTTCTAAGCTCCGAAAACTTAGTGGATTACAGAAATAGGTGATATCGTTGGTATTCGTGGGCATGGACCACGGCACCACTGGTGTCTCATTTACCATCCTTTCTTTATCGACAAAGGATGAAATATCAAGTAAACACTTTAAAATCAGCCGGGAAGAACTTTCAGCTGGAAAAGTTTCTGCCATTCAAGAACTATCAAAAAGAGTAAACCTTGATTCAATTGATCTAATGGCCATTACATATGCCATGGGCGATGGTTTAAGTACTATTACACCTATTAAAAAAGTTAAAAATAGAGGCATACTCTCAATTAATGGTGCAGGAAAAGTTACGGGTGGTGGAACAGCAGTTTACACCGAAATAGAGAATTCTGGAATTCCAACAATACTAATCCCCGGACTCCATAATAATACTCCTTGTCTCGATCCAAGATTCGCTGCAGCATATTCACATCATGCCAGTGCAGAAAAGGTGAGTATAACATATAATGCCTTCTTGGAAACAGGTTGGGAAAATATGGTAGTGGCAGATATAAGTTCTAATTCAGTAACTATGCTTGTGCAGGAAGGAATAATAATCGGAGCAATTGATGCTTGTTTAGGTTCTATGGGAATTATTCATGGGCCCCTCGATTTAAAAATGTTGAGACAAATTGATGATGGTAAAAAAACAGCCAATGAATGTTTTTCTCATGCAGGTGCGGTCAAAATTGCTGAAATTGATAATAAAGTATCTAAAATCAAGGATGAGCTTCTTGAAATGGTTAAAAATGGTGATGACCGTGCCATGTTGGCTATAGAAACTATGATGATGACTATTTCCATGGAAATTTGGGGTCTTATCGGTATTGCAGATAAAATAGACGGCATAGTTCTTACAGGATCCCTCGGAGCTATGGAAAAACCTTTGAACTTTTACAGCCTTTTAAAAGAATATTTAGAAGTATTAGTACCGGTTGTAAGAATTCCGGCTACTTCAGGTTCTATGGGTAGTGCTCAGATTGCTAGAGACATATATAATGGATATAGAAATATCATGGGGATCGAAGTAGAAGAATATCAATCATAAAGTAAACTTTTAATATATATTCTATTTTTTTAATTTATTGCTTCGAGTTGTTGGGTTTCTAAATAAAGAAAAAATATGAGAAAATTTAATTATCTGGCTAAAAAACCAGTTTATTACAACAAATTATAAAAATTAATATAAGCTAAACTATTATTTGCTGTCTTTAATAGCCATGAATGCTATTTTACTACCTTTAATAAATTTTATACCATTATCTGTTTCTATTACTGTATTAAGATAATTGTCAAGAGTTAAAACTTTTCCTTCATCTTCTTCCCTGTTTTTTAAACTTATAACTACATCTTTATCTTTAAATCTTAAAAATTGTTTATTTACTTGAAATTCGTAGTCTTCCTGTGACATTAACATCATCTCTAATTAATTAAATCTTTAAATCAATTATCTTTAATCATATCTAATCTCTTTTTATCTCTTATATATTTTATTTTATTGAATCTTAGCAAAATTAGCAAATATTTTATCCTCGATGAAATAATTCAGTAATAGTGAAATTATATTAATCTCATGGAAGATTTATAAATATAGTGAAATAAATTAACAAAAGTATTTGAATTCAAGATATACTGAGATTTAAGAAATACCAGGGAAGTATTAAAATGCCTGTTAATCAATTAGAAACCAATCTTGAGGCAATAACCATAACTTTAGCACATCTTGAGAAAGAAAATTCATGTAATGAAGAATTATTAGAAGAGCTGCGGAAAGAACGAGAACGTTTATTAAAAGAGCTGAATATTAAATAAATATTTTTATTCTATTTATTTCAATCCCAGGGTATCATTAGAAAATTAGTTATTTGATTGATTTAAATTAATAATTAAATCAAATAATATCATCCCCAGCATGATTTTCTAATTAACAAATAAATATTACTTAGTCTTTTATTTTTAAAAATTATTATTGTAAACATATTTGCTTAATAATTTAGTTTCCATTTTAAATCCAATTTCTGCACCTATTTGTTATTTTTAGTAGTAAAATAATTACTCTTAGAATGCATGATAAAATATTAAAAAAATGATTAAAATAATCTTAAATTGATTAAAACCAAATAAAGATAGAGATAATTAATTAAAAGGATGGTTATTATAATTCTCCTTAAAATTTGATTCGTTGAAGAAAAATATTAAACTATTTGAATTTAATGCATGAAAAAATATATTTGAGTATATATGGGGATTAATAAAGATATAGAATTATATTAAATGCTAATTAATCCAACTATCCATTAATTTCAAATCAGCGGTACAATCAAGTGAAATTGGAGTTAACGTAGCCTTATTTTCTATTTTTAATGTGTGAACATCCGTTCCAGGAACATCATCTTCAACAGGATCTCCATCCAGCCAATAATATGGCCTTCCTCTAGGATCCAGTCTTTTCTGAATATGTACATTATACATCCGATGACCCAATTTTGTTATAGCCACCTCATCATCACAATCCACATTAGATGGAATATTCAGATTTACTAAATCAACACCTTTTGGTAAGCCTTTTTCTAGAATATTCTGAGCTACTTTACGTGTAATCTTCATAGCCTTAGAAAAGTCCAAATCAACATGACCATCATGAAACTTTATATCGCCCTGATTAACCTGAATTGATACTGAAAGAGAGGGAATTCCATTTACAGCAGCTTCCATAGCTGCTCCAATTGTACCAGAAGTAGTTAATTCAGATTTTCCAAGATTTTCACCAATATTTATGCCGGATATTACCAGATCCGGTTTTTTATCTAATAGTTCAAATATGCCTATTATTACTGCATCTGTAGGAGTACCGGAAACAGCATAAGCTTCAGATCCATCGTTTAAATTAGTGGCTGTGACTCTTATTGGTTCAAATAAGGTTAATGCATGTCCAATTCCACTTTGTTGTGTTGCAGGGGCAACTACACTTATATCTCCCAATCCTTCAACTGCATCTTTAGTAGCAATTATTCCAGAGGAGTTCACACCATCATCATTGGTTATCAAAATTCGCATTTATCTCTCACCATTTCTTCCTTTTTTATCATATTTTCTGTTATGTTTAACCACCTTATTACAATTCAGGTAAAATAATAGTTATATGAAAAGTAGAATCACTTTCAAAATAGGTATTTGCATTCATTTATTAATTATTCCATCTAAATCTTACCCAAACTGGTGCCCTGGGTGAATGATTAATAATCTCTTGAACATGTATTTCTGCTGATAGTGGCTTATTACTAATTAAAAGTTCTGAAAATACATTTCCTGGAATTTTAATATTTAATGGGGCTTGATTTTTTTTTAAAATATTCAATATATACTTACGATCATTATCAGTGAATCCCGTCCCTACCTTTCCAAAAAATTTTCCATCTTTTTTGAGAATCAAAGCTCCAAAGGCTTGGCTTCCAGCACTTTTAGTAGCACCAATTACTTTAAAATCGATAGTATCTTGTTTTTTTATCTTAATCCACTTTCCAGACCTTTTAACAGGTTCATATGCGGAATAAGTTTTTTTTTTAATACAATTCCCTCAAAACCTGCCTTTAAATTATAATCCAGATGTTTTTTTAAATCATTTAATTCCTGAAAATTAACTAGATTAATAAATTCATCTAAATGAACTGCTTTTAAAAGCAAGGATTTTCGTTCTATTAAAGGAATTTTCAGTACATCTTTGCCATCCCAGTTTAAAATATCGAATATATTGTAAGTAGCTGGTATCTTACGAGACAATATACTTATTTTGAATTTATTTTCTACATTACGCTTTAAAAGCTGTCTAAATCCACCTATAATAGTTATTTCACCGTCTAGTATCCAATTGTCGCCATTTATATTTTTTTTTAAAGCAGAAACTATTTCTGGAAATTTATAAGAAACTTGAATATCTCTACGTGTCCATAATGTTATATTATCCCCTTTACGTTGCGCAATCAATCTTTCACCATCATATTTAGGTTCTAATAGCCAAGGTTCTTCTAAATTAATATTATTGCTTTTTAACTGAGCTAGCATGGGTTCTATCATTTTAAACACCGTCCAGCATCTTTTCAAGTTCTAATTCAACAGAACGTGTTTCAGGAGTTTTTATTGATTCTAATTCCAATTCATCCCCCAAAGCTTTTCTCTCTATTAATTTTTTAACTTCAGCAGTATATTCTTCCTGGTATTCTGACCAATTAAATTTAAATGTCATTTTTTCAATAACTTTAACTCCTTTTTCCACTAAATCAGGTTTAACTTCAGTATCTATAATTTCTATTTCTTTTGAAGGCCTAATTTGTTCTTGATAATACATTTGTTTCAGAAGAAAGCCTTTGTCATAGGATTCAAGCATTCCAATATATTCATTTGTTCTTGATACCCATTTAACTACCACAATCTTATTAATTTTTTCCATAGCCTCTTTTAAAAGGATAAAACTCTTTCCTACACCTCTTTTTTTAACTGATTCCGTGCCAATATAATATGGTTTGCTCAATGCAACTATGGGGATTTCATCTGCTTTGCAAAAACCAAGAATTTCCATTATTTTATTAGCAAAGGGTTTTAGGGATTCTAATTCTTCTTCGGTAAATTTAAAGCATTCACCAGCATGAAATATCCTTTTACAATATCTTCTGCTTTGAGTTCTTCGCCGTCCTTTTCACAAACCTTTTTGTATCTTACCCTGCCACAATCCGTTTTATGCACTTGGTGAAAGCCCACATGCAGGTTTTCACTAGTAGCATATGTTCTAATGGGAATAAGAATTGTACCAAAAGATAGATATCCTGACCAAATTGACCTCAAACTAACCCCTCCTTAATATTATTGTTTAATTCTTTTCAGAATTATTTTTTTTGCTAGAATTTTAATTAATCTTGTAGAAACTTCAATAAACCCACCTTGTAACCATTTTTAGCTTCTTAAAAATTATTAATGTTTTTTAAGTCCTATAATAAGCCATATAGGGCAAATACCAGGTTATTTTAATATATTTGAAAAAATAAGGAACAATATAAGTTTTTATAATTTTTTAAATTAAATTAAATAATTAAGTAAGGATTAAATATTATTTTAAACCATAATAATTAAATAAATTGTCAATAAACATTTAAAAAAAAAATTATGGCAAAAAAAATTTATTATGAGAGCCTATATTGAATCTAGGATATTTTAATAAGTTTCATCAAAAAATAGTTGCCAATTTTTAATATCATAACTCTAAAAGAAAAATTAATTAGTGACCCTAAAAAGTAAATATTAATTATAACCTATTTATAATAATATTAAGGATTAATAGATTATAATCTATTTTAGGGCAATAATCTTCATCCTCCAGAAGGTGGAAAACTTGGAGAAAAGCAGACTAGTCGAATTCATGGCAAAAATAATGGAAGAATCCGGTTTTAAAGTTTATAAAGATTTTAGAACTTCTAGACACCTAATAGATATTTATGGAGTTTTACCCACGGTTCTAGGAGATATAGGAGTTGTAGTTGCTTGTAAAAACTATGATGAAAAATGGAATGTGGGTTTAGATGTTTTAAAAGAAATGGAAATGGTTGCAAAAACTTTGAAGGCATCGAAAGTTGTAATCGTAACTACCTCGGGTTATAGTTCACAGTCTATTAACTATGCCGCCCGAAGAAATATTAAATTGATTGATCGGGAAATGCTACTTAATCTAGCCCAAAAATTCTCTAAAAAGACTTCAGAACTCATTGATTCAGAAAATGAAGAATATGATGACTACCATAAATATGAAGAAAGTGAAGAAGTTGCTGAAGTTTATACGCCTTCAAGAAGCTCATCAAAAGGATCTTTTTTTCATCATGATAAAAAAGGATCTTTAAATCGAAAAAGAGATCAAATTAAATCATCATGGATACCTGCACTGAGAGGAATATTTAGTAACACAGTAGTACTGATTTTAGTAGTTATATGTTTATCTTACGTGATTACCGCCGCAGTAGGTGCTTTTTCTAATCCCAATAAAGGAGTTTTAGGTGTTTTAAAATTTTTCCTTTCTGCAATACTCTCATACGGCCTTGTTTACGCATTAGAAAATAGAAGCACGGTTATATTAATGAAAGGTACGACAGTATTCTTTGTTTCACTATTCATATCAATATTATTAATTATTTTCTAATTAATTATTTAATAAATTCCATTATTTTTATTAATCTATAAAAAAAAGACCATATAATATATTTAAAGATGGGTCCGACGAGATTCGAACTCGCGATCACCTCGGTGTGAGCGAGGTATCATACCCCTAGACCACAGACCCCGTTTTTAATTAAATTATTTAATTTAAAAATATTTTTGAAATAAAATGAAAAAAAAATTATTAAAACTATAATGGGCCGGACGAGATTCGAACTCGTGATCACCTCGTTGTAAGCGAGGTATCATACCCCTAGACCACCGGCCCCTCGAGTACATCACATTTTGAACGGCTGCCTATATAAACTTTTCCGATATGAACTAATATTATGACAATCTTCAAAGTAATGCCAAATATATTTATTTTCTAAAAAATATTAAAATTCTCTATTTAAAAATGTTATTTCTTTAGTAAATAAATAAATTAGCAATAATTTATATTTAATAATGTTATAATAAAAATTTGAAATACAATTTTTATCAAAAGATTATTTACTTCTTTAATCTGTTTTTCTTTGATAGATTTAAAAAGTGATCTTACTAAAATAATTAAATTGATACAATAATGAATTCATCGAGGTAATAATCATGGCATGGGATGAAACAGGAAAAATTTGGTTTAATGGAAAATTAGTTGATTGGAACGATGCAAAAATACACGTTCTATCTCATGTTGTTCATTATGGATCAAGTGTTTTTGAAGGAATACGCTGTTACCAAAATAAAAAAGGTTCTGCTGTTTTCCGATTAGAAGAACACATTGAAAGATTGTTCGATTCTGCAAGAATTTACAGAATGGAAATCCCATATACTCAAGCAGAAGTTTGTGAAGGAATATTAGATACCATAAAATCCAATTCCCTAAAAAGTTGTTATATACGGCCTGTAATATTTAGAGGTAAAGGTGAACTGGGAGTAAATCCACTTAATAGTCCTTTAGAAGTTGTTATTGCTGCATGGGAGTGGGGAAGTTATCTTGGACAAGAAGCTCTTGAAAAAGGAGTTGATGTTGGAATTTCAACTTGGAGGCGTATGGCCCCTAATACTTTACCTAATATGGCTAAAGCCGGTGCTAATTATATGAATTCACAATTAGTAAAAATGGAAGCACTTGAAAATGGATATGATGAGGGTTTAATGCTGGATTATCAAGGTATGGTAAGTGAAGGTAGTGGAGAAAATATTTTCATTATCAAAGATGATGTAATTTACACACCTTCCATGTCTTCTTCAGTTTTAAAAGGAATTACCCGAGATTCCGTGATAAAATTAGCTCAAAAAATGAATTTAGAAGTTAGGGAAGAGCAACTGCCTCGAGAAATGTTATATGTTGCTGATGAAATTTTCTTTACAGGTACTGCGGCAGAGATAACTCCTATTCGTTCCGTGGATAAAATTATTATAGGATCTGGTAAGCGCGGACCTGTTACTGAAAAACTACAAAAAACATTTTTCCAGGTACTTAACAGTGAAATAAATGATTATTTCAGCTGGCTGACTTATTTATAAATGATTTAGAAATAAGAATTATATAATTAAAATATATTAATTATAACTTATAACTTTTAAATTATTAGTTATAAGTTATAATATAATATGAATTATTGATATTAAGTCTTTAATTAAATTTTAAAGTGCTTAAAAAAATTATTTTAAAATTTTATATATTATATAATTGGTGATTTAATGGATATTTTACAAGCAATAATAATAGGAATAGTGCAAGGATTAACTGAATTCTTACCAATAAGCAGCTCAGCACATCTTGTTTTTATTCAAAAAATTATGAATGTTCAGTCTAGTTTAGCTTTTGATACAGTTTTACATGTTGGAACTCTAGTCGCCGTATTTGCATATTTCTGGAATGACATTATTAAAATGTTAAAGTCATTTTTTTCCAGCCTTAGAGATTTAACACGTGGAGAATTTAAAAAAACCTTTCAGGAAGATCCATATAAAAAACTAGCATGGTTATTAATAATTGGTACCATACCTGCGGGTTTAGCTGGTGTTCTGTTAAAGAGTACATTTGAAAATTTATTCGATAATTTACCAGCTGTGAGTATATTTTTAATAGTAACTGGTTTCTTACTCTGGGGATCCGAAATGGTGAGTAGGAGGATAAATCCTGAAGACAAAAAATCAATTAATAATTTAAGAATTAAAGACTCATTGATAATAGGTATTGCTCAGGCTTGTTCAATAGCACCAGGAATATCTAGATCAGGAGCAACAATCTCTATTGGATTAATATTAGGTTTAGAAAGAGAATTAGCTGCAAAATACAGTTTTTTACTATCCATACCTGCAATATTAGGTGCAGCACTAATACAAACTACGGATATTACTACAGCAATGGATGTAAATACAACTGTATTTGTTACGGGGTTTGTTGCAGCAGCCATTTCAGGTTATGTGGCTATTAAAATCATTTTAAAATTAATAAAAGAAAAAAATCTCCTTATATTCGCATATTACTGCTGGATAGTAGGAATAGCTGCTTTAATTATTACGTATGTAATTTAATTTTAATCAAATTAATAATTTCTTTTTTTAGAATAAAAATTAAATGGTAAAGAATATTTAAAAAATTTTTTTACATAGATTTTCTATTTCTTGAAGTATTTGATGAATATCCGTTCCTTGTAAAATAGCAGCCATAATGGCACCTCCAGCTCCAACACCCTCCTTAACGGATCCAGAAAGATATCTTTGAAGGTTTTCATTATCAGATTCATGAAAAAGGGGATCAGTCGCATAAAGAGAAATTTCACCAATTTGTTTTAATATATGCTGAATATTGGAATTATCATCTTCAACCACAAAAATTGTGGTAGCAATACATACTTGTGAAAAATCAAAATCAGGTTGTAAAGATTTAATCAAAGCACATACAGCTGTCATTTGTGTGCCTCCCGCCAAAGTAACTGGTATTTCACTACCCATTATCAAACCTGCTACAGCAGGAATCATAGGATCTCCAACAGCTTCGACTGCCTTAAAAGGATCTGAAACTTTCTCCCCCCATTTAATCCCCGCAGCTTTCAATCCTTCATTTACAACTTTTTTCTTCAAATCGTGAGGATTTTCAATTAAACTACCGCTAACTTTAAAGCTAGCATCGTACCCTAATGCTGTTAAAACTCCCAATGCGGTGGTAGTGCCAGCAGGTGTACTTTCACCTATTATCAAATGATCCGTGAGATTAGAAAGCATCCCTGCTAATATTTTTCCATTTTCAAATATTTTTTTAGGATTATGTACTGCTTTTCCAGTTCTAATGTCTTTTCCTGGAATTTCACCAAGGTTTATATAAGGAAGATCTGGTTTGACAAGAACGCCAGCGTTTGCAACCATAAAAGGAATTTTTGCAAGATTTAATGCCGCTTTAGTTATAATAGCTGGTGTGGGTGCGGATCCTCCCTCGGACACAGTTTTAGGGATTTCAGTAAGGCAAAGAGGCCTATCGTGCACTATCATTTCCACATCAGCTGCAGGTGTATATTCAGTTAAATCAGGGCTGGCGCCGGCACCTGTGATTCCAGGTATTTTTGAAGTTGCTGTAGTAGCAATAGTACATAAGAATAATGATTTTTTATCTATCAAATTATCTATAAATTCGGTTGAACCATAAACAGTTAATCCATCATACATTATTTTCACCTATTCCTCATAGTTTATTTGTGGGGGATATTAATATGATTTTTTATGAAACTTTTTGAAAATATGGTAATTAAAAAATTAATGACAATTCTAAAATTTTAAAAATAGACATTAGAATGATATACTATAATATCATAAGAAAAAAAACGAATATAAAAAAGTATTTAGAACTTTATAAATTAATGTATATATATCAAATTACTAATTTAAAAAAAATCTATTTATTGTTAATTTATGTTAAATCATTAATTGTCTCCATAAATAGAATAAGAGGAATAATTAAACTACTAATTAATAGTAATACATTATAAAACATAATATTTGTTAATAATTATTTTTAAGAGGATTTATAATGGTGGAAATAATTTGTTTAGGTATTGAAGGCACTGCCGAAAAAACAGGGATAGGAATAGTAAATAAAAAGGGCCATATATTATCCTCTGTAGGTAAGTCGCTAATTCCTAATTCGGGCGGTATTCATCCCAGGGAAGCCGCAGAACATCATGCGCAATGGATACCCATTCTGATTAAAAATGCATTAAATGATGCCCACCTTCATTTAGATGATTTGAATCTAATAGCATTCTCTCAAGGCCCTGGACTCGGTCCTGCACTACGTACTGTGGCAACAGCAGCAAGAAGCCTATCTTTATCCATAGAAGTACCAATAGTGGGAGTTAATCACTGTTTAGGTCATATAGAAATAGGAAAACTTACAACGGGATCCGTTGATCCAGTTACGCTTTATGCAAGTGGAGGAAATACTCAAGTTATTGCTTTTGATGAAGGACGTTATAGAGTTTTTGGAGAAACATTGGATATTGCTGTGGGCAACATGTTAGACCAATTCAGCCGGGAAGTTAATTTAGGGCATCCGGGTGGCCCCGTAGTGGAAAAACTTGCAAATAAATCTCAGAATTACTTAAAACTTCCTTATGCAGTTAAAGGTATGGATCTTTCTTTCTCGGGACTTTTAACAGCAGCACAGAGAAAGTATGAAAAAGGTTTTTTGATTGAAGACTTATGTTATAGCTTACAGGAAACGGCATTTTCAATGATGGTAGAAGTTACAGAACGTGCTTTGGCTCACACTGAAAAAAATGAGGTTATGTTATGTGGAGGAGTAGCAGCGAATGCCAGATTAAGAGAAATGATGTCTTTGATGGCTGACGAACATTACGCTGATTTTTTTATGCCTCCAATAAAATATTGTGGGGATAACGGAGCCATGATTGCTTGGATGGGTCAACTAACCTATGCTCAGAATGGAGGTCATTCATTAGATAATACCACTGTAATTCAACGTTATCGAACAGACCAGGTAGATGTGCCTTGGATGAAAAGTTCAAATTACTTTTTAAAACTTCCAGAGGAATTAACGGCGAAGGGTGCAGAAGCAGACATTTATGAGAGCAGATGGCTTGAAGAAGATGTTATTATCAAAAAAAGAATTCCTAAAGGTTATCGTATAGATGAACTGAATCAAAGTCTAAGAAAAACCCGAACAAAAAACGAAGCTAGGTTCCTATCTCAGTCCAAGCGTTTTAGAGTTAAAACCCCAATATTATGGGATATTGATTTAGATAATTCATATTTGATAATGGAAAAAATTGAAGGATATCAGATTAAAGATGTTCTGAGTACTGCTGATAAAAAATCTCGGGAAAAAATTTGTAAAAAGATAGGTGAAACAGTTGCACGGCTCCATAGTGGGGGAATAATTCATGGAGATCTTACAACTTCTAATATGATTTTAAGAGATAATGAAATTATTTTCATCGATTTTGGTCTTGGAAAATTCTCGGATCTATTGGAAGACAAAGGCGTAGACCTTTTAGTTCTTAAAAAGGCACTAAAAAGTATACATTATCAGATTGCAAAGGTATGTTTCCAGTGTATTATGGAGGGATATGAGGAATTTTCTGAAAATAGAGGTATATATAGCAAAATTAATGAAATACAGTCCCGGGGCCGTTATATTTAATAATTAATAATGAATACATATAATGAATTTATAATTATGAAGTATAAAATTTTATTATAATGAAGTAGATAACATGAAGGTAACATTTATAACAGGTAACCAACACAAATTAAAAGAAGCAGAAAATATATTCCAGAAGTTTGGCATTAAATTGAAACATGTTAACATTGGCTATCCGGAACTTCAAGGAAACTTGGAGGAAGTGGCCAAGTATGGCGCAAAACATGTCGCCAAAAGATTGGAAGAACCAGTAATTGTTGAAGATGCTGGACTGTTTATTAAAGCTTTAGATTGGTTTCCAGGACCATATTCTGCATATGTTCAAGATACTATTGGAAATGAAGGCATTCTAAAGCTTATGAAAAATGTTGAAGACCGATACGCCGAATTCAGGTCGGTAATTGGGTATAGCGCCCCCAATGTCGAGCCCAAGATTTTTTTAGGCACGGTTAAAGGACATATTTCTAAAGAAGAAAAAGGAAATTGTGGTTTTGCTTTCGATCCATTGTTTTATCCTTCTGAAAATAATAAAACATTTGGGGAGATCAGTACCTATGAAAAAAATGAGTTTTCTCATCGTCGAAGATCATTAGAGCATTTTTGTAATTGGTATAAAAACAAATGATAATTAATAATAATAATAATATCCCACATATTTTCAAGATATTTCATTAAATAAGTCAAATATTGATTAATTATTGTTTAACTTAACAAAGTTTTTATTAATATAATTAGTTAAACTGTAAAAATAATAAAAATAGAGGTATTAAAATGGCAAATAAACCTGATTGGGTAGAATATTCCAACGAAGAAATTGAAGAACTGATATTAAAACTCACAAAAGAAGGAAATTCCACCAGTAAAATTGGAATCATTTTGAGAGATCAGTACGGCATTCCAGATGTGAAAGTAGTTACTGGAAGTAAAATTACACATATTCTAGAAAAACACGGCCAAAAACCAGATTATCCAGAAGATTTAATGAATCTTATTAAAAAAGCAGTTAATATCAGGGATCACTTAAAAGAAAATCACAAGGACCTACACACCAAGAGAGGATTACAAATAATTGAATCACAAATCCGGCGTCTTGGAAGGTACTATGTCCGAGAAGGTGTAATGCCAGAAGGATGGAGATATGACCCAAACAAAGCAGCCCTCCTTGTTAAATAGAGGTGATGAAGCCTGCCAGATTCTTAAAAATCATCTGGAAAAAGAGAATATTGTTAGGATAATTTCCCACAACGATGCAGATGGTATATCAGCTGCAGGTGTGGTAGCTAATGCTATATCCCAAGAAAATGGTCAATTCCATATCAGTATCGTTCCCAGACTTAAAGACAGTTTTATACAAAAATTAGTCCGGGAAAGATATCAACTATTCTTTTTTTGTGATATGGGTAGTGCTTATCTGGATTCTATATCCAGAATTAAGGGAGATGTTATAATTGC
>JAUXXK010000084.1 GCA_030681145.1 Methanobacteriaceae archaeon
TTTATAAGGTTGTGTGTTTAATGGAAGATAGTATAAACTCCATGTATGCTCTCAAGACCTCTGTAGGTCAAGAGAAAAATGTGGCTAGAATGCTAGCCAGGAAGGTAAAAGATAGCGGTATTGAAATCAACGCTATTTTGATCCCGGAATCATTGAAAGGTTATGTTTTAGTAGAGTCTTCCTCAAAAATAGACATGCAAAATCCTGCAATTAAAGTACCACATTTGCGGGGTATTGTAGAAGGCAAAAATGCCATAACGTTTGATGAGGTAAAAAGATTCTTAAAACCAGAACCAATAATAGCTTCTATACAAAAAGGAAGTATAGTGGAGTTAGTATCTGGCCCTTTCAAAGGAGAAAAGGCAAAAGTGATTCGTATTGATGAATCTCGGGAGGAGGTAGTGCTTGAACTTATTGAAGCCGCAGTACCTATTCCTTTAACCGTTAAAGGTGATCAAATTAGAATAATACAAAAGGAGGTTGACTAATGGCTAAAGATACCGTTGAAATTCTTATAGAAGGCGGAAAAGCCACTCCAGGCCCACCATTAGGTCCTGCGATTGGCCCGTTAGGAATTAATATGATGCAAGTAGTGGAACAAATAAACAGTAAAACTTCTGATTTTGCAGGAATGAAAGTACCTGTTAAAATCATTGTTGATGGTTCCACTAAAGAATTTGAAATTGAAATAGGAACTCCACCGACCACTGCGTTGATTATGGACGAACTCAAAATTGAAAAAGCTTCCCAGGATCCAGGAATGGATAAGGTGGCTGATTTATCTATTGAACAGGCACTGAAGATTGCCCGAATGAAATTCGATGCTCTTCTGGCTAATGATTATAAAAATGGCGCCAAAGAAGTTATGGGTACTTGTGTAAGTATGGGCATAACGGTAGCTGGCAAAGACCCTAGAGAAACTCAAAAAGAAGTAGAAGAGGGCGTTTACGACGATATTTTATTGGCTTAATATATTTAGTCAAAAATAACGTTTATCATCAATCATATTTATGTGATTAACTTAGGTTGATCACCTAAAACCTGAATATCCCATAATGGTGAACTTTAATTCAAAGTTCATGGAGGATTAATATGAAACAAGAGATATTGGAAGCGGTGAAGAAGGCTAAAGAACAGACCAAGCCGAGAAACTTCACACAATCCATTGATGTTATTATAAGCATCAAGGATTTGGACGTCAATAAACCAGAAAATAAATTTGACGAAGAAGTCTCTCTACCAAATGGACGCGGAAAAGAGGTTAAAATCGCTTTTATCGCAGATGGTGAACTGGCTGTTCAGGCTCAAAATGCCGGTGCAGATTTAATAATCAGTAAAAATGGATTAGAAGATCTGGGCAAAGACCGGAAAGAGGCCAAGAAACTCGCTAATCAACATAACTTCTTTGTAGCTCAAGCAGATATGATGCCAATGGTGGGCAGATTCATGGGTCCTGTATTAGGACCACGAAAAAAAATGCCTAAACCAGTACCTGCATCAGCAAAACCAGAACCTATTCTGGAAAGGCTACGAAGCACAGTTAAAGTCCGGATCAAAGACCAACCTGTAATTCAAACTATGGTAGGAACTCAGGATATGGATGAAGAAATGATCGCAGGCAACATTGAGGCAGTTCTTAGTATCTTAGACCGTAAATTAGAAAAAGGAAGAAATCAGATAAAATCCATGCATATCAAAACAACCATGGGTCCAGTAGTGAGGGTGGTTTAAATGGCTCACGTTGCTGAATGGAAAAAGGAAGAGGTCAATGACCTCAAAAAACTGATCAACAGTTACGAAGTGGTAGGAATTGCCAATTTAACCGATATTCCTGCTCGTCAGCTGCAAAAAATGCGGCAGACTCTTCGGGATAATGCTACTATCAGAATGTCCAAAAAAACTTTAATTAGTCTGGCCTTGGATGATTCTGATAAAAATGAAAGCATTCATGCTCTTGCAGACCATATGGATGGTCAACCTGCGTTAGTATTTACTGACATGAACCCTTTTAAACTATTTAAAATCTTAGAAAGCAATAAAACATCGGCTCCTGCTAAAGCTGGTTCTATTGCTCATGAAGATATAATAGTTCCTAAAGGTGACACTGGTTTTCCACCAGGCCCTATTCTAGGCGAATTACAGCAAATAGGCATACCTGCTAAGATTGAAAAGGGTAAGATTGTTGTGCAAAAGGATCAAGTAGTAGTTAAAGCTGGAGAAGAAGTTTCAGCTAAAGTAGCTGGTATTTTGACCCGTTTGGATATACACCCAATGGAAGTAGGTATAGACCTTCGAGCAGCTTATGAAAATGAAACTGTTTATACGGCTGATCTCCTAACTGTTGACGAAGAGAAAACTCTATCTGACATTCAAAAATCATTTTCCCAAGCATTCAACTTGGCGGTCAATGCAGTAATATACAACCAAAAGTCTACACCAGCCATCATTCAAAAAGCAGTAACTCAGTCAATCAACCTTGCATTCAACGCATCTGTACTCACTTCTAAAACTTCTGACATTTTACTGGCAAAAGCATATGCTCAGATGTTAGCTTTAGCATCTGGAGTATCTGAGAAAGATTCCAGTGCTGTTGATGAAGAACTTCTTGAAAAATTAGCTGCTACTGCAACAAAAGCATCAGCAACTGAAGAAATGAAAGAAGAAAAGTCTGAAGAAGATGATGAAGAGGAAGAGGAAGATGAAGAAGATGCAGCAGCAGGTTTAGGTGCTCTGTTTGGATAGTCTTATTACTGTTTCAATTTACAAATTAATTTGCAAAATTAATTTTAAATACCATCTGTATTGTTAAACTAAAAATGGCTAAAATTAGCATATTTAGTAAATAAATTTGATAAGAGAAATTTGAGGTGATCACATGGAATATATATACGCAGCAATGTTATTGCACACTACTGGTGAGGAAATTAACGAAGGAAACGTAAAAAAGGTATTAGAATCAGCCGGAGCAGATGCTGATGATGCTAGAATTAAAGCTTTAATAGCTGCTTTGGAAGATGTCGACATCGAAGAAGCTATGGAAAAAACAGCCGTTGCTGCTGCAGCTCCTGTGGCTGCAGCTCCTGTGGCTGAATCAGTAGAAGAAGAGGAAGAAGAAGAGGAAGATGAAGAAGAACAAGAAGAGGAAGCTGCCGCTGGTTTAGGCGCACTCTTTGGATAAACTTCTTTTCTTTTTTAACTTTTAAATCAGAAGTAATCTGAATAAATCCTTTAATTCAAATATCCTCATTTAGAGGATGTACTGTATGGGTTTTTTAGCCCTTACTTTTTTTTTAATTTTTTTAAGATGAATAAATAAATTGAATTTACAAATAAGCATTATAATACTATTTTTTTCTAATTGTAATTTAAAAAAATTTTATTAAAATTTAAGAAACAATATTTAATATTTTAATATATTTTCATCGATTAAACAAGGTTTTGTGTTAGTCATTAAACTATTAAAATTTAATATTAAAATTAATAAAAAAGTTTTTTAAACTATAATATAAATCTATATAATAATTTAAATTTATAAAAAAGTTTTTTAATCATAATTATAGTTTTAATATACCTATTTAAATTTATAATTTTAGAAATAACAAATTTTTACAACTGATTACTATGTCTAGCCAGCTTGAAGAACTCGGATACAAAAAAAACACTTGTGTAGCTTGTGGAAATGATTTCTGGTCTCTAAATAATCGTAATACTTGTGGGGATGCTCCCTGTGATAAGTACGAATTTATTGGAAATCCGGCTACCAAGAAAAAATACGATCTCTATCAAATTCAGAAAACTTTCAAGGGTTTTTTCCAGAAAAATGGTCATACTCCTATTGAGCGTTATCCTGTATTGGCCAAACGATGGAGAGACGATGTTTTTTTGGTAGGGGCGTCAATTTATAATTTCCAACCATGGGTATCATCAGGAATGGTGGAGCCTCCAGCTAACCCTCTGGTGGTAGCTCAACCATCCATCCGTCTTAATGATGTGGACAATGTGGGCAGAACCGGACGACACATGACTTGTTTTACTATGGGTGGTCACCACGCATTTAATACGCCAGATAATCAGGTTTACTGGGAAGATGAGACAGTAAAATACTGTCACGATTTTATTAAACACATAGGGATAAATCCGGAAGAAATTACATTTATTGAATCATGGTGGGAAGGTGGAGGAAATGCAGGGCCCTGTTACGAGATTTGTGTACGGGGAGTGGAACTGGCCACACTGGTTTTCATCCAGTACCGCACCCTCCCGGGGGGTAAACGTGAAAAAATACCATTAACTATTGTAGATACTGGTTATGGTCTGGAAAGATTTGCTTGGATATCTCAAGGAACTCCTACTGCCTATGATGCTTGTTTTGGACCAGTTATTGATCAGCTTAAGGATATTACGGGGGTGGATGTTGACCAGCAAATTCTGGCTGAAAATGCAAAAGTTGCGGGTATGATGGACATTGAAACCTTTGCTGATTTAAGGGCCCTTAGAAAACAGGTAGCTGATCGCCTGGGAATTACAGTAGAAGAACTGGAAAAATCTGCAGAGCCAATGGAGGCTATTTATGTTGTGGCGGATCACACCAGGTGTCTGGCTTTCATGCTGGCTGATGGAGTCATTCCATCCAATGTAAAAGAAGGATATCTTGCCCGTCTGGTCTTGCGAAGAACCATAAGGTTCATGCATGACTTGGAAATGAAGGAATCACTTTCAAAGGTTATGAATATTCAATCAGATTTCATGGCCTCCCATTATCCTGAAATTTTAAAACATCAGGATCATATTCACAATATCATTAATCTGGAAGAGAAAAGATATGCAAAAACCGTTTCTAAAGGAAAAAATCTGGTTAAAAAGAGTATTAAACATCTTCAAAAGGAAAATAAAGATGAAATGCCTCTAGACATGCTTATTCAACTCTATGATTCTCAAGGAATACCTCCAGAAACCATAAAAGAAATTTCAGAGGATCTACAATTCAAGGTTAATGTCCCGGACAATTTCTACACTTTGGTAGCCAATGAACACGAAGAAGAGAAGGTAGAAGAAAAAGCTCCGGTTGAATTGGATTACCGGGATACCAAACTCTTATTCTATGAAGATCCATCTCAAATAGAATTTAAAGCTAAAGTCTTGGGTTTTTACAAAGAGAATGTTATCTTGGATCAAACAGTATTTTATCCTGAAGGAGGAGGTCAACCATCTGATATTGGATATTTAGAAATAAATGGCGAGCAGATACATGTAAAACACGCTGAAAAGATTGATAGTATTGTTTTACATAAGGTTGAACCTGAAAACCTGGAAAAAATATCCAAAATCTCTGATATCATTGGAAAAGAAATTAAAGGTACAATTAATTGGGATAGGCGCATTGCCCTAGCCCGTAATCACACCGCCACTCACCTGATTGTGGCAGCAGCCCGAAAAGTATTAGGGGACCATATATGGCAAGCAGGTGCTCAAAAAGGAGTTAAAAGA
>JAUXXK010000341.1 GCA_030681145.1 Methanobacteriaceae archaeon
TTAAAGCCTTTCGGTATGAAAAAATATGGATACTATAAATGTGGATCCTGTGGGAAACTTTACGTATTCATAGAAAAACCAGCTGATGAAAAACAGGCCAGGTTGAAGTTCAAATGAATAAACTAAAAATGGATCTAAAAATTGATTCCTATAAACTCCTGGAAATAGCAGCTGTACTAATGGGATTAAGTGGAGCATATATACAAAGCACTATGAAATCACCATTAGCATTTTATATATGGGCCATATCCAATCCCATATTCCTTTATTTTACTATTAAAAGAAAAGAATACTATATGGCGCTTGTATGGATAGCTTATTTCATCAGCAGCATACTAGGGATAATAATGTGGAAATAAATCTTCTAAATTTGGGGGAATTTAGCTGTATAAATATGAAAAACCTTTTGAAGGAATTACTAAGAAGAAACAATTACGAAAAGCCATTATTTGGTATATATTAGAGAATAGTAAAGCTGTGAGTATAGAAGAATTAGTTAAGGAACTTATTAAAAATTATAAATTCCCTGGGAGGTTACAACCTAGTAGGCAATTGATTACAGCTATTTTAACACGAAATAAAGATTTTATATTGGATGGCAGGATTAAGAATAAATATGGTCACTATGTTAATTTATATAATGTGAGTAACAAATAAAATTTAAATATAAGGCGGCAACCTTTATGAAAAGAATACCTAAAGTTCAAATATCTGGGAAATGTACAGCAAGATCCAAAATGATTGTAGGGGAATCCAAATATACTTTTGGTGATGCAGTTGATTTTTTTGCTATGGCTATTAATAATCCACGTAAACGTTTAGAATTAGAAATTAAAGTAGTGGAAAATGAAATTGAAGAATTAAAATTAGATTTAGTTTTGAAAGAAGTTGCTTTGGAAAAATTAAATGAACATTTAAATTCTATTGATCCTGAACCTGAATTGATTGATGATAATCCTAAAATTAAAAAAGCAGTTTCATCTATTAAAAGCATTGCTAAAAGGTTTGGGTGTGATCCAGTTAAAGTTAATCAGTTCACTAATAAGGATACTTTAGGATTTCATGCTGATAATTGTGGGGTTTCTAGGGTGGAGTTAATTGAATTGATTTCTTCTGATGTTTCAGGGGATGAGTAATGTGTATTTCGTTTTTAGTATTTCTTTTTTGAAAATGTGTTTATAATTATTGTAGTATTTCGTATTTCGAAATACGTATTTCTATTTTTTTCTATCTATCTTTTTTGAAATGAAATTCTTTTTTAGAAATACTATATATTATTATTATTATTATTATTATTATTATTATTATTATTATTATTATTATTATTATTATTATATATGGAGAATGTTATAACGAAGTTATGAATTAATTAAATTACATATATACTGCCCGGATAATTTCTAGATGAAAAATAGAAGCATCTTATCAATTCAAAGGCACACTAAATATTTATATGTTTTTCCTTAACAGAGCTTAAAAAACGAACTATATAATGTATTATATAGTGCTTTAAACAATAGATAATTAAAAGTAGAATTGTAGGGTTTCAGTTGAATATATTTACCAAACACTCAGACAAAAACCCCAAAGTATAGATAAACAAATGTCATCTACAATTCAGGAGTATAATTAATTTTTTGTAAGATTTAATTTTTAAATTTGTGATGATACATTAAAAAAATTTACTGGAGAACTCAATGCCAACTGCTGCAATAATTAAACATGAACATCTAGAAATTATACCGCTCTGTAACAAGCACACCTTATCTGAATTCAATTGTGGCCATGATGACTTAAATGAATTTTTAATAGAAGATTCTAAAGAACAAATGGACATAATGGTAAATGTTACACATATTTGTTCATACAAAAATCAGATCCTGGGATATATGACTCTATCAACTGATAAAATTGAAACAAAAAAATAGATAAATTCTATCAAGATAAATACGAATCTAAAGATATTGAATATAAATCTTTTCCGGCAATCAAGTTAGGTCGATTTGCGGTTCAAGAAAATTTTCATTATCAAGGTATTGGGACATATATGCTAAAATGGGCAATTAGACAATCTTTAGCATTATCAGAAAAAGTAGGTACTCGATTTATAACTGTAGATGCTTATATTATTGCTTTAGATTTTTATCTAAAACATTATTTTGAAATATGGCCCAGATATAAAAACGAGTTAGAAAGATTTCAGAAGATGAAAGAAAGAGATCCGGTAAATGCTAAATCAAAAACAGTTCCACTATACTTTGATTTATCTACAGGCTAAGCTAATTAAAATAATTCTGATCTGAATTCTTTTTTTATAGAATCCATGAATTCTTTTTTTTCAGTAGACGTTGGTTTACTTATGTCTTCTAAAAATGTTATTGCATCTTTACCCTCTAAAATCGGGGTAGGAGCGATTTTTTTAGCCATTTTTTCACCAGAT
>JAUXXK010000345.1 GCA_030681145.1 Methanobacteriaceae archaeon
GTTTCCATGAATCAAACCTTTTGAAATTAGATATTAGTAAAGCGTTATATCATCTGAATTGGAAACCAGTTTTGAATTTAGATGAAGCTTTAAATAATACTGTCTCCTGGTATAAAAACTATTATTCCGGTGAAAATAATATGTATCTATATACAATTAATCAAATAGATGAATTTATGATAAAATCCAACTATTAAATTCATTTAAAATAATAAAATAAGGCTTAGGGCCTTGAATAATATTTATTATACTTATTTTAAAATTTAAAGAGGATAAACATGTTAGCACCAGGAAATATCGTCTTAATATCCAATTTAGAAGATAATTCTAAATTAGGGCTAATTTTAGGAAAAGGGAAATCTGAAAAAGATTTTTTAGTTTCATTTTGTAAGACTGAATTTAAAGAAAAAAATCCAGATGAATTCAGCCAAATTTTAATTGAATCGGATTTTGATTTTGATATTAATGAAAAAATTATGGTCGAACTAAATAATATCTCAACTTTAAACTCAAAAAATCTTAATAAAATAGGAAAAATCAAAAATTCAAAATTTAATTTTTTATTAAGAAAATTTGCTCATTATTCCAGTCTTTTATATCTAAATAATAATCAGACGAAAAATAATTACATTCCCCCCTCAGGAAAAGTTCTTAATAAACAAGAACTGTTTAATATGGTAGATGCTTCTCTAGATATGTGGCTTACTTCTGGTAGGTTTGATGACAAATTTAGAGAAAAATTAGGAAATTTTTTAGGAATAAACTATGTTTTAACTGTTAATTCGGGTTCATCTGCTAATTTATTAGCAATTTCTGCATTAAAATCTCATAAGCTTGGTGATAAAAAATTAAAAGATGGTGATGAAGTCATTACTGTGGCAGCTTGTTTTCCGACCACAGTTGTTCCTATAATTCAAAATAATCTGGTTCCTGTTTTTATAGATGTGGAAATAGGTACATACAATATAGATGTAAAACAGATTGAGGAGTCTATTTCAGCTAAAACAAAAGCAATTTTCATTGCTCACACATTAGGAAATCCTTTTGATATTGAAAGAATTATTGAAATAGCTGAAAAACATGATTTATGGGTTTTAGAAGATAACTGCGACGCTCTAGGTTCTAAATATAGAGATAAGTTTACTGGAACTTTTGGGCATATTTCAACCTTTAGTTTTTATCCCGCTCATCATATAACCATGGGAGAGGGAGGAGCAATAGCTACCAATGATCAGTTATTGCATCAAATATTATTA
>JAUXXK010000382.1 GCA_030681145.1 Methanobacteriaceae archaeon
TTTTCATCGATGAAAAGAGCATAATGAATATTTCCAATGATATTCGCGATTTAAAAGGTATTCAAGATGAAATTATTGATTTTGGTGTTATAAAATTTGATAAGGGGAATATTGGGGTTGAAGGGAGAATTATAGATGAAAAAGGAGACTCAGTAGCAGGATTAACTGTAATAGCTGAAGATGTTGATTATGGAAAGGCAGAATTAAATGTTCTGGACCTCATCGAGTCTAAGGTTAAATCTTTTATTAAAAATGAAAGTTTAATTCCAGATAAAATAGTTAATTCCATGGATTATATAACGGATAAATTCCAATTTTTACTCTTTTTTAGGGATGATTATTTAGGATCCGCTGTTACAGATGAAAATGGATACTATCGCATAATTTACCCTCAAGAAAGATACAGGGAAATTCTAGACAAAGAACCAGATATAAAAATAGTAGTTAAAGATAATCTGGGCGTATTTGAGCTTAGAGAAACCGAAGTTCACCATAACATAACCAGCACATTTGAAAAAATAGATGATATCATTATTAACCGGGCTGAGATTGAGGGATGGCAGGTTTCATTAAATACCGACTCTCCATCCCGAATTACTTCCCATAATAATTTTGAAATATTGATCGACAATCATCAGGCCTGGGAAAAGATGGTGGAAGTGGTAGATGCGGCAGAATCTTACATCTATTTAACCCAGTTTGTATTTTACCCTGAATTTATACCCAAGTTTTCATCTTCTGAGAATCCTTCTGAATATAAAGGTGATGATCCATTAGCATACAAACTCTTAGAAGCTCAAAAACGAGGGGCTGATGTTAAAATTATTATAAATGAAAATAGGGTAGTACCTGATAATTATGACGAGTTAAATGACTATTTTAAAGAAAGTGATGTGGAAGTTAGAAGATTCCCGGCCAAAGGTCCTTTTTCCATGCATGCCAAGATTCTAGTTGTAGATGGGGAAAAAGCATTTATAATTGGATCTCCATTTACTCAAGGTTACTGGGATACTAGTAAGCACGACATCAACGAACCCCGACGTTTAGAAAAGAACGAAGGTCCTTATCATGATGTTTCAACCTATTTTGAAGGCCCGGTAATTAACCATATAGAAGAATTTTTCATGGAACTCTGGAATTATCTCTCTGATTTAGATTTTAAGGGCGAAAATAAGATTACTGAAAATAAATCTTTAAATAAAGAAATTATCAATGATAACACCACAGAAAAACTACCTGATTTTAATCCACTTTTAAGAGTTGAAAATGAATCATTACAAATTGTAAGATCAACTACTCCTGAAACATTAAGCAAAAAAGGTGAAACAGGAGTACTGGAAGCTTATAGAAAAGCCATTACCAATGCAGAAGATTTCATCTATCTGGAAAATCAATATTTTACCAATAAATATATTATAGGGGCTTTAAAAAAAGCAGTAGACCTTAAACCGGATTTACAAGTAATAATGTTAATAAACGAAGTTCCGGATGTTCCTACTTACCGAAGCTGGCAGCATTACGGCTTTGAATTCATGGGCCTTGATTTACAAAAATTAATCATAGAACACCCTCAAATTGGAGTTTTTGCCAAATGGTCGGGTAAATTTTTAAATGGAAAGAATAAACTACGTAATTGTTATATTCACAGTAAAGTAGCTATTGTGGATGATGTTTGGGCCACAATTGGTACTTCTAATCTGGATGGATCTTCATTAAGTTATTCTGAGGAGTTTGGAAGTAGTGAATTATCAGAGAATCATCGTAACATGGAAATGAACGCTATAATGTTTGATACGGACTCTCCAAAATCGGGCAATATTGAAAACTTTAGAAAAATTCTGTGGGGAGAACATTTAGGAATGGATATTAATAACCTGGAACGCCCTCAAGAGGGTTGGCTTGATTTATGGAAAGATAAAGGTTATAATAATATTAGCCAACTAGAAAAAGAAGAAATTATTCTCCACGGAGGAATATTACCTTACAGTACTAAGAAAACTCCTAAAGAGCAAATTAAAGATCTAGTAGAACAATACAGAAGAATAAAAGCAAGATTCAATCGTTAATGTAATTATATAATTACTTCCTTTATTTTTTTATTTGCTTATTTTCTTAAAATAAAAAAAGGGAATTATTCAAAGGTTCTAAGATGTAAATATTTGAATTATTCCTTTTGCATTAAAATTTACTATTAAAAAGCCTTTTATGTTGGTATCATCAAAGGTGTATGATATTGTTTTTGGACTGGTTTCGTTGATTAAGTCTATGGTTTTTACTGTAATTATACTGGAGTTGTAGCTTTTTTGAAGTTCAGTATTGTTTCCTGATACGGTTAAATTCACGGGAACTATACTTAAAGCGTATATGTTCACAGAGGACTGATTTATGTTTGAATTTATTTTCTCCAAATTTTGTGCATCAACTTTGATGTTATTGGTGCCATTAGGCACGGTAACATTCTTTGCACCTATATAATTTGGTGCGTCGCCTTCTGTTAAATTGTATTCATACAATAAAGTTTCATTATTAGTGGTGCATCCAGAAGCAGCAACTACTACCATCAAAATAGCTATAATTCCCAATAATGCCATTTTCGATTTCATTAAATCCCTCCATTATTATTAATCGAATTATTTAATAATATATTTGAAAATCTTAAATAAATAGTTATTGAAATTTAAATGTGCGATTTAATTCTATAACTAAAATTTAAATTAATTGTTCATTACACTTATCTAATCATTCTATGGTATTTTATTGAATTTAAGGTTATTTAACAAGATAATTGATCATTAATTATTGCCTGAGGGAATAATCTTGATTATAATTAGTAAAATTTGTATGATTTCAGCCGTAGTTGCATTAGGAATGAATTATTCGTAATAAAAGAACGCTAACACTTTAATTGAATATAATTAGTAAACATAGTACTATTTTTTAGTAATTATAAAGAAAAAAAAGAAATAATTTAGGATTATTAATAATCCATTGATTAATAACAAATTTTTTATTTTTGCTTGTTAAATTAGGATTTATTTTGCTAACAAGGTTGCAATACCACCAAATAATAACATGAGTACTGATAACCAGGCGAACCAAATTATTAATCCGGGAAACCATGCTAATATTATTCCAAAGATAATAGCATATCCAATCATTGCTCCGCCACTTATTTGTTGCTGTTGTTGTGCCATTATTTCACTCCGATAAATATTTATTTTAAATTAATTTTTTATTCAAGTTCTAATCTGATACCACCAATTCTAGGGGCCAGGAAGTTGTACAGTAATATTACTATTGCTGTTCCTATAAATGTTAAAAAGAATGCCATAACCGGCCAGATTAGAATAAGATACACGAATCCCATACCTGTAACAGAAGCTGCTGCAGAATTAACAATTTCAGCTGTTTGAGGATGTAAAGCGATGATATAGTTACTAATAGTGTATAATGTATTATATCCAACAATGAAATATATTATTCCTACCACGAATGATAAAATCAGAGAAATCACAGATACTATTAATGAAACATCAATTACTGGAATAGATTTTACTTCTTTAATCACGGTTTTCACTTCTTCCATTATATTACCTCCTAATAATGTGTTATAATATGCATGTATTAATATAAATAATTATTTAATTTAAATGTACAATTAAATTATTTGTGGTTTTTAGAAAAAAATTATCATAATATTCATTTAATCTATTTTAAATCGTCTTTACTAATATTAAATATATGAATAAGACATTATGTTGGCTGTATGGTCAATCGAATTAATATAAATAGTTAAAATACTACTTTCATTAAGATTATATATCTTGTTAAACAAAAGAAGTTTATAAAATTTTAAATATTATAAAACCATTTCATAATAATATAATTCGATTTTTTTAATATTCAGTAATAAAATAATAATTTAAAAAATAGTATCACCAATAATCATTTTATAATCATAAAAATAAGTAGTTTATAGCCAATAAAATTTTAGTATATTACTTAAGAATTAATAAATAAAAAAAATCAAGTTCATGAAAATATTTAGACTAATTATCATTAAATAATATTAGAAATCAACATAATTTTAAAGATTTTAAATTCTAAATATTTTAGTTTTAGGTGTCCTAATGAAAATAGCCGTTTTGGGTCTTGGTGTAGAAGGAAAAAAAGCTGCAAAATCTCTTAAAATAAGAGATTATACTGTATATGCCAGTGACATAAATGATAAAGTTTCTACGGATGACTTAAAGGAGATTTTAGATGAATCTGAATTTGATTTAGGTTTTCATGATATGGAAAAAATACAATCAGCCGATGCTGTGATTGTTAGTCCAGGTTTATGGAAAAGCGACATGGCTAACCAGTTAAAAGATTCTAAAAAAACTCTCCCGGATGTTTTAGAATCTCATAAATCCATCTTTACCATTGGAGTTACAGGAACTAATGGTAAAACCACTACCACCTATATGTTAAAGGAAATACTTGAAAAATCTGGTTTAAAGGTTTTGGTAGGTGGAAATGCCGGCGGAGGATTTGAAGGATACGCAGAAGTAGTCCTACAATCTCATATAGAAGATTACGATGTAATTCTGGTTGAAATTTGCGATATGACTCTAGAATTTTGTGATCACTGCTTTGATATCGATATGGTGATTTTAACTAACATGGAAAGAGACCACATGGATGTTCACGGCTCTTTAGATAATTACCGTAATAAAATCGATAAATTTTTAGAAGGTAAAAGAGTAATATTAAATAAAAATGATATCAGTCTCCAAGAAATATCGAAATCGGCCCAAACCTGTAATTTCTTTGATAAATATGCCCGCGATATCCGTCTAGTAGGTAAATTCAATAAATTAAATGCAGGAGCTGCTCAAGCCGCTGCTCATGCTCTGGATATTGATGAATCCATTATTGAAAATTCATTAAG
>JAUXXK010000392.1 GCA_030681145.1 Methanobacteriaceae archaeon
GCAAATCAATAACCGATCTCAAGCTAATCTTTTTGCTAGTGATGCACAAATAAAACTTAAAAAATTGAAAGAAATTCATGAACTATTCTTTAATGCTGAAAGCCCAAATAAAAAGAAAAAACTCCGAAAAGAAATTGAGAATATTGAATGGGAATTCATAGAAGAAACTTTAAAAGGAGAAGGTAATGAAAAAGCCATTGAAAAACTTCAAGAATACAAAAAAAATAAATCAAAACCCTTTTTCTTATGGAAATTGTATTTTGCGGAAATATTTCGAAGGGATAATCCTGGCTTTGATATAGTAATTGCTAATCCTCCCTACGTTAGAATGGAGCTTATAACAGAATTTAAACCTTATTTTAAACGAAATTACCAAGTTTTTGCGAGTAGAGCAGATATTTATACGTATTTCTTTGAAAAAGGACTTAACATTTTAAGAAAAAATGGAATATTAACATTCATATGCTCTAATAAATTTACTCGTGCAAATTATGGAAAAAGCCTTCGTAAATTAATTCTAAAAAATGAACTTAAGATTTATGATGATTATCCTGGCATAAAAATATTTGATGACGCTACTGTAGATCCTTGTACAATCTTAATCAAAAAAGGATTATCAAAAAGAAATAATATTCTTGTTAACAGAGAATTTATGATTCCACAAAACAGATTTAGCACAGATTCCTGGGATTTTGATGATCCTATAATTTTGGATTTAAGAGATATAATCAAAACTAAAGGGAAACAAATTAGCATATTTCATGATTCAAAAATAATGTATGGGGTTAAAACAGGATATATGGATGCTTTTATAATTGATGATAATGATATGAAATGTTTAATTGGTCAAGATATCAAATGCAAAGAAATCATTAGGTCTTTTTTAAGGGGTAGGGATGTCCGAAAATGGAAAATTTCGCCACAAAATCTGCATATTATTTTAGTTGAACATGGTAAAGGTCAGTTTTTAGAAAAAGAGTATCCAGTTATTTATAAATATCTTAATCAATATTCAGAAAAGCTAAAGAACAGAGGCCAAGTCAAAAATGGACAACATCACTGGCTTGAATTAGACAATAATCCCTCAAGAGAATTTTTAAACGAATTTGAAAATGAAAAAATCATATGGGCCGAAATTGCTGAATCTCCCCAATTTACAGTTGATAGTTTAGGATATTATTGTGAAACTTCTAATTTTATAATGAATCGTCCAAAAGATTATGATTTATATTATATTGTTTCATTACTAAATTCAAACTTATTACATTTTCAATTTAATGGTATTGCATCTACACTAGGGAAAAAAGGAAGTAGATATAAGAAAATATTTGTTGAACAACTTACTATCGCAAATGCTTCTTTTGAACAACAAAATAACTTTAAACAAAAGGCTATTAAAATAATATTACTTAATAATAATCTTATAAGTGAAATTCAAGCATTTAAAAACATTTTGGAAACAGAATTTAATCTAAATAAATATTCAAAAAAACTCGAATCTTACTATCAATTATCGTTCGAAGAATTTTTAATAGAGATTAAGAAAAAAAGAGTTGATATTGAATCAAATGAATCATTTTTAAAAGAAATTTTTGATAATAGCATTTGTAAAATTGAACC
>JAUXXK010000393.1 GCA_030681145.1 Methanobacteriaceae archaeon
TCAAATCAAGCCCCTATAGTTAACCGAACAAGTCTTAAAAACGGTTATGATGCTATAACGTTCACATATAATGGTACAGGAGCTTCCTCAAATCTAAAAATATATGAAAATACCTATGTTTTTAGCAAGGACAATAAAACCGCATATTTTATTATATTTGCTACTCCCCAGACTAATATAGAAGAAAATCAAAAAACAATACAGAAAATCATGGACTCAATTACCATAAAGTAAACATGTTTTCATAGCTCCTACAAACCACACAATGATAACAGGTTCAATATTAATAGTTATTCACACCACCATAGAATAGGATCTAATATGCAATTAACCTTGGAGTTTTGAAATCAAGCTCATTATTTAATAATAATCAGTCCTAAAAATGAAGATTTGAAATTGGATAGGATGTATAGTTAAGATAAATTTGAATTCATAATAAGTCCTATGATTAAAATTCCCTGATTTCTTATCTTCTTCATTTATTCTTTTTTTAAGGCCGCTATCTTATTTTTAATATTTTCTAAATGATCCAGATAATCTTTGATCTGTTTCTGTGGCATTAAATATTGCATTATTATGTATGAGTAGTTATTATAATATTCATAGTCATTGTTTTGGTTATATAATCAATATCCTCCGTTGATAGCGGTTATTATAATAATTAATAATATTAAACTTGAATATTTCTTTTCCATGTATTATACGCCTTTTTGAATTAAGTATTATTCATTTAATTTATAGAAAGATTTAAATATATAAACTTTTACATTATACATTATAATAAAGAAATAGTATTAATAAAGAGGTGAATTAAGATGTATGATGAATATATTCAAGGAATGACATCAGAATCCCTTTTAAAAGCACTGAAAGATCTTCCTTTATTAATATTTGCTATAGGTCTTGGAATTTTGTATTTAACTGTATGTTTAATGGATTGGATTGTTTGTAGAATTCAATACTACTCAAAATTAAATTTAAACCGTGCAAAACATATAGTTTTTCAATCAACAAATCATTAACATTATTTATCAAAATAATAAAATTATTTTTCAAATTATTTTTTTTATAGTATTTGCAGAGCAAATTAACTTGAGGAATAACATGGAAGAAAAAAAATTCATAGACCTTTTAAATAAAGAACTTGTTAAATCATTGGGTTGTACTGAACCAATAGCCATCACTTATGCAGTAGCTATTGCTAAAAGGCAATTGAACA
>JAUXXK010000086.1 GCA_030681145.1 Methanobacteriaceae archaeon
TCTTTTAAATAAAATAGCCCTTCAAAGACTGGTAAAATTAGAAAAAGAAATTGGTGTTAAAATATATCCCATAATTGGGATAGGTTCAGCCCCCTTTCGGGGTAATTTAAGACCTCAAACTGTAGAGAGAATTTCAAAAGAATATCCCAATGCACATACATTTACTATTCAATCTTCATTTAAATATGATAACCCTCCAGAAGATGTCATATCCGCTATTAAAATATTAAATGAAAGAAAAACAACTATTCCTGCAGAAATTGACGAGGAAAGATGTATGGAAATACTTGAAAAGTATAGTAATGAATATCAAAGACAAATACTTGAAATAGCCCCTGTAATTAATCAAATTGCTAAATATATTCCTAGCCGAAGAAAAAGAAAGTTACATATTGGCCTTTTTGGTTATGCTCGTAACATTGGTGGGATTTCATTGCCCAGGGTCATAACATTTACATGTGCCCTTTATTCATTAGGATTACCTCCAGAGATTTTAGGAATCAATGCCCTAGATGATGACGACTTATCATTTATTGAGAACGTTTATTTAAATTTTAAAGATGATTTAAGGGATGCTCTTAAATTTTTTAACCCTGACACGGAATTCATACCTAAACCCATCAGAAAAAATAATTTAATAGAAAATTTAATAGAAAATATTCAAATTAATGAAAATCATAAAGAGTTAACAGATAGTATCATGGCTTCTTTGAAAACAAATAAAACAGAAAATTTAAGTGAAAACATATTACGAGCAGCAAATTTAAGAGGATTCTTAGGATAAATTATATTTTTTTTTTAAATACTTATTATTTTTTAATCAGGGTTTATATTAAAATATTCCTGAAAGCCCATATAGGTTTCATTGACTTGGACTTAAATCAATTTTTAACCTTAAAATTTGAATCTGAAAAAATTAAAAACTTCTAATAAAAATAATCAATTATAGATATAATGATTAAAACGTTATTCAAACAGTAACTAGAGAATTCATATGACTGGTTAAGCATGATTTTAGGATTATTATATTTTTTTGCCTTTATCTTTGTGAGGTTGAATCCTATTTAGCTAGATTAAATTTAAATCCTAATTATCTATTAATATCTGGCACAAACTCCAAACTTTCCTAAAATCATTAAAAAAATAATTTATATATTTTTTAGTTTTCTAGCAAATTAATTGAAATTTGAGTTATTGTGCAATATGTTTTTACAACATTTCAAAAAATATCATATCCGGCCTTAACATCCTTATTCTTAAACTAAAAGGCTAAAACCACATAATATTAATTAAATAATGCCAATAATAGCTTATTCTTTAACCACCCTACAATACCCATTTCATGCATGCTAAGACCATAGTAACCACCATAGATTTACACATCAATGATGGCCAATTCTTTAAAATAACTGTCCCCCGAATGAATTTATTGAAATGGAGTATGATGGAGTCCTTTATCGCATACCATACTAAAAAAGTCTCATATTGAGTCTTATTTAATTTAATAGTCTCAAATAAGGCTTTTTTATTGATTTTAAACCGTAAGGTTTATAAGAGATATCGAAGGTTATATCATGATATCAGTGGGGTCGTTATTTGGCCAATATAAAAATAACTGAAGGATTTTCAGTTATTTTGGTCAGATTATGTTTCATTGATATGGAGGCGGTAAAATTTCGCGAAAATTACAGTTAATTTTCGTATTAACTATATGTACAGCTTTTTTAAGTTTAAATGCTATACACGCAGAGAGCGTGAATCAAACATCGTTGGACAATACCAATAACAGTAGCGATACTAAACAAAATTTAACTAGCGTCACAAATAAATCCACTGATACCAGTACCAGTAATGTTGCTAACAGCACCACAACCAGTACCACTAAAGTTTCTAACAGTACCTCAAATGTTACTAAATATTATAATGTAACTGTTAATGTGCCATACAAGTATTATTATAAGGCTAAAGTAAAAGTCGCTCATAAAAAAAGTGTGAGACAAAGATACAAAAAATGGTACAGGTCAAGTTATAAAACATATTATAGGTACCGAGGTAAACAGTATACAAAGTGGAAATACAGTTGGAAATTCAAGTACCAATACAGATGGGTTAAAAAAACTTATTACACCTACAAATACAAGTGGACCTACAAAATTAAATACAAAAAAGTGACTAAGCTAACTACAACACCACCAAAAGCAACAGCAACAACAACAGTTACAACAAGTCCCTACTTAAAATCAAATAAAAACTGTCAGGTTACAAATTCCAAAATAAAATCACTATCAGCTAGCCTTACTAAAGGCGTAACATCCACTAAATCAAAAGCTACCAAATTATTCAACTGGGTCAGAGACAAAGTAAGTTACAGTTTCTACTACAATACCAAATACGGGGCAGTTAACACATTAGCATCCAGAAAAGGTAACTGTGTTGATCAATCGCACCTTTTAACTGCTTTAATGAGGGCAGCAGGAATAAAAACCAGGTACGGTCACGGACAAAGCAGATTTACTAGTGGAAGAAGTTACGGTCATGTATGGTCCGAAGTATTCATCGGTGGAAAATGGATAAAAGCAGATGCAAGCAGTTCTAGAAACAGTTTAGGCATAGTAAAAAGTTGGAGCCTTGTTTATATGAAAGGCAGATACGCTTCACTACCATTCTAGGACAATAGGGAAAATTACCCCCTATTTTTTTATTTTTTAAGTTTATAGTTTAACTCTATAATTTTACATAATAGCTAATTTAAAGAGTATATTATCATCTAATTAAATTCAGTTATAGATAACTTATCTAATTTATTTTTAGTCGCTTTATTGTATTTTTATGTTAAAAAGAAATCATAAAATAAGTTAATAAACTTTTTTTTAAACATTATTAATTATCATCATAAAAAATTCATAAATTATTTATTAAATCCTATCACATTTATTACCATGCCACAAAAAAGCATTTATAAATATTATAAACCATTAAATAAGCCAAACCATGAAAACTATGATGATGCTTACTGGTTTATATTTAATTACAGTAATATGCTGGTATTTAATCAAAAAAATCATATTCCTTTTTTAAATAACTTAAAAGACTTGGATCTCCATCCTGTAAGAAAAATTTATATGGGTACCCTTCAAGATCATCCCTGTTACGCGGTTGAAGTGGAAACATCAAATGTACCAGAAGGAATGTCTTACCATGATTTAAGAGATTTGTATAATATTATAGATAAAAATTTATACCTTTTAGCCGGAAGAGCCATACAAATAATAAATTGGGACAAAAATCATCAGTTTTGTGGTAAGTGTGGTTCTAAAACAGAAAATATGGATAATGAAATGGCTAAAATCTGTCCAAATTGTGGTTTTAGCAGTTATACTCGGATTTCACCAGCTGTAATAAC
>JAUXXK010000410.1 GCA_030681145.1 Methanobacteriaceae archaeon
CCCTCAAGGTTTCATCCAATTACTTGATCAACTGGATCATGAAATTGAATCTAAAATCCGAAGCGAACGAAAAACAGTAGATGATATGATTCTACTGAACCTTTGGAATAAAACAGGTTCCCGTGGCATGTACCGTATAGACCTCAACACTGAGAATGCTGATAAAAAACTTATGAGAGTGGAACACTGGGAAAATAACCAACCACTAGATGGTCAAATACGAGTTGTAACCGTGGCAGGTAGTGTGATCCTATGAGTAAAAAACATGTTATTCTCTCAGAGGATCAAGTCGCAGCCATGGCCAAAAGAAAAGCCCTAGATGGGACTAGTTACAAAACATTTGCACTGGAAACAGGAGCATCACGAAACACAGTATATAATCGAATCAAGGAATATAACGAAAGGAGGGACCAAGATGGAAGCTCCCTCTGAGTATAAAGAATTTCATTCTTTAATGCAACGCCTTACACCACAATATGGTGCGGCCACTGTTTTTAATGATTTCCTAGATTATGCCATAGCTAGTTTTTCTATAGATAAAACGGTAACCTGGGAAAAATCCTATAATCAAACTGAGCTGCAAGTCTTTTGGTTAATGTACTTGGAATTCTTCAAAGTCATGGACCAGAAATGCAAGACAGATCAAAATTGGTTCGATTTCTTTGGTATTTACTATGAAGCAGAGATAAGTTCAAAATCAGGAAGACAGGGAGCAGGACAATTCTTCACACCACCAAGTATCTGTGATCTCATGACAGCCACGAATACCACCAAGAAGAAGGGATTATTAGTCAATGATCCCAGCTGTGGAAGTGGCCGATGCCTAATGAGTTTCCATGTTCAAAATCTAGGGAATTATTATGTGGCCCAGGACATCGACATGACATGTGCCAAGATGACTATTTGTAACTTCTTAGTCCATGGCCTACAAGCAGATGTGATTTGGGGTAACACATTAACCCTGGAATATTTTGATGCTTGGAAAGTCAATGAAGCACTACATGTTAATAGTGGTATTCCACATGTACGGAGATTCAATTCACAGGAATTAGAAGAACTAAAAAACTCAACAGGGATTATTAAAGAGGAAACTAAACCAGTTACTCTAATGGATTTTGCAGCTGCAGGGGTGGCAAAATGAGTTCTGAAGTGGTTAATTATAATATTATTGAAACGGGTTATAAGGATTTACAGAAAAAAGAGAAGATATTCCTACAAGAATATAAAAAAGGGAGCAATATAACTGATTCCGCTCGTACAGCAGGTATTGGGTATGGCATGGGTCGAAGAATACTTATTGATGAGGGAATTATACGGGGCCAATTTCATAAAATACAGAAGCCTAAATTATCTGATGAGGATATTGTTGAGTGTATAAGGTTAAAAGATGAGGGTAAATCTCTTAGAGAAATATCCCGGGGTTATCCTGTTTGTGATCGTACAATATGGAATGCTATAAGGAAGTATCAGAACAAAAACGGGGATATTGTATCTCATTGGCTGGTGAATAAAGACGGCCGTATACGTGGAAACAATAATAGAAACGGCAGATGGAGTATTCTAACACTTAATCAGATAAGGAAAGCCGACAAAGAACATATAAACGGAGATTCTTATAGGGTATTATCTCGCAAATATCAGGTATCTAAGAACACATTACGAACTTACATCTCTTTATTCCGCAACGGGGAATTAGATCAAGCAATCACTGAATTTGAAAGAATACAGAAAATAAACGAAGTGAAACTATGATTAATAAAGAGGATAATCGGGCCGAATTTAAAATGGTGGATGATAACCCCGCACCAGCAAATACCTGTTTTGTTCCATATAGTAAAACAGTTTTTAAAAATAAATCCTGGCAAACTAGTTTATTGGAAGATGAAGTTCAATACTGCTGTGATGAGATGAAAGATGAGCTTGTCTCATTATATCAAGTTGATATGAGGGGTAAATTCATAGCATTTGAAGAAAGCTATGATCATGAAACCAAGGAATATCGGGGAACTTTGAATATTCTTTGGGCTTGTAAAGACGAAGAAGATGTTGATAATGTATCTTGGAGGACTCATCCAATAGATTTCTGTCCGTTCTGTGGTAAACCTATCATTGTTAAAAAAACTAAATCCTTCAAAGAAGTAGTTACAGGGTGCGAAGAGGTAGTTCAAAAAGTCTGCAAAACAGATATCGTGGAAGTGAAACCATGAGTCATAGAAGAAATCTGGAATTACTAGAATATCATCTGGAATGTGCAGCGGATCTCATGGATAAAGAAAAAATCAATTATAATGTGGGACTCTACTTTAAAAAATCTATTGGACCACTGGAATTGCTCGGAATAAAAGCACACGTTCACAATATTAGAGATCGGGTGATAGGATGATTAAGTGCTTTGAATGTGATGCTAAATTATCTCCGAAGAATTTCAATGAAGTAGAGCAGATAAAAACTGGAGAAACCGTAGATCTTTGTAATAAATGTTACAATAAACTGGCCGGGAATGGCCGTCTGGAAGTAATAGATGATGATGGAAATCTTACCTGTGGAGATATGCACCTTTTTGTAGGTACAAATGTATCTACTGAAATTGATACTCGGCCGTGTCCTAATTGTGGATCAGTAACTTATCTGGGGAAATTAATCCCCACAGTTACTGTTTTAAAAGCAGATTATTACAGCCCATCATACCAATGCCATAATCCAAACTGCGACCCAATCTATGAAGAATTTGATGATGAAGATGGCAAATATTCAGATTTAAAAGAATATGGAGCTTATTGGGATAATGAAGATAAATGCTACTATACTCCACAAAGTCCCAGGCTGTGATTAAATATGAAACGCTGTAAGAGTAAAGACCCTGAAAATCAGGAAACATGTAATGGAGTACTGCGTCCTTTTGGTATGAAAAAATATGGATACTATAAATGTGGATCCTGTGGGAAACTCCACGTATTCATAGAAAAACCAAGTGATGAAAAACAGGCCAGGTTGAAGTTCAAATGAAGAGTTTTATAGAAGTTTGGAAAGAAAAACCATTCACTTTAATTGGGGATGGAACAGCGACTTGCAGAATATGTGGAAAAACTATTGAACCAATAGGATCATTTTTAACCTCAATTTGTGAAGATTGTGTAGAAAATGAATTAATTTATTGTAAGAAACCAATTAAAAATCCACAAT
>JAUXXK010000419.1 GCA_030681145.1 Methanobacteriaceae archaeon
AGTTGAATAGTCCTTGTATGAAACTGGTTATCTGATCCAGTATATTTGAACTTGAGACATTTTGACTAATATTTTGAAGTTCATTCTGGAAATCCGTTAGATTAGCCTTGACTTTTTGTGAGTTTGCCAAAGAATCAGCAATTTGCTGTACCTGGTTATCACTTAAATTAATATTCATCTGGGATGCCACATTAATCACAATGACTTTTATCTGTTCAGGATTCTGTAAGTTCTTTTGCTGGGTCTGATTTTTTACATCACTGAAAAGTTGAGCAATATTATCCCCACTCTGTCCAGTTTGATTGACCAACTGAGTTTGCAGATATAATTCCTCAGTAGAGGCTTTTTTAGCTTCTTCAGGAATAGGAGTACCCACTGCCAGTTCATAAGATTTTAAAACACCCGCTAAGGCCGCTTCTCCAGAAGCAGGGACTGGAGATGAAACCACTACATATCCTCTATCAATTCCAGAGGATTGAAGGGCATTAGCATACATTTGTGGAGTTACTACTCTCACTTTACTTTTATCCACAACAACCTTTACGCCTTCATTATAACTTAAATCAACCAATGCACAAGAAAATATTTTATTTGATGGATAAACAAGACCAGTGACATTTTTAGAAATATCATTAACTTCTGAAGCCGTTATAACTTTGATTTGGGCGTCATCTATGTTTTTATCAGTTTTAGACTGAAAATAGCTCAACATTGAACTTTTATATGCAGCATTGTTATTGGTAGCTTCCCCAATAGTAATTGAAAAACCATTAGCCGCGTATAATGGAGTAATTAACATTAAAACTAAAATAAACCCTATTATATACTTCTTCATTGCATCACCTCATTACTATGATTGAACAGACTTTCTAATATAGTTTTTTATGTTAATAAGTATTTTTAAGAGGAAAAAAACTTTAAATAGAGTTTTTTTGAAATTAATGGCACAATATTCAAAATATATGTAATTTTGGAATATAGTGCAAGAAAAATAGCATATAAAAATTTAAAAATCAACCTAAAAGAACTACTCTGCTTTCAGTAGCCTCATTTATAATATCCATGCCACATAGATTCCCAATATCCTGAGCAAAATCTTTAACCTCAGAAAACATAGGCATATTATCAAGAGATAATCTTTGGCGAGAATACCCAACAAACATATAAGCTTTAACTTCTATAAAGTCAGGTTGAGCTTTTTTTATTAAATTAGCATATCCTTGTGGATTAAACATGTTTTTTTCTCTTACCGCCGTTATTCTGAGAACTTTTCGACAGTTAAATGAATGAAGTGTCTCGAGAGATTTATTTAATTTTTCCCATGCCTCCTCAATTTGAGGCCGGCATAAATTTTTATAAGTATTCTTTTCAGGAGCATCAAGAGATAAGTAAATCTGGGTAGGATCTTGAGGAAGTTTATTTAGTTTAGAAGGTGTTAATCCATTGCTTACCAGAAATGTAGTAAAATCTCGCCGATTGAATTCGGATATTAATTCTCCTATTTCAGGATATAACATGGGTTCCCCAGCAAGTGAAATAGCTGCATTTTTAGGATCACTTGATTCCATGGCCTTTTTTTTATTGGCTTTATCATTACCAAAAAATCCGCACAATAAATTTCTCTGAGCCTCAATACAATCATCTATTATTTCCTTTGGGTCATCAAAAGGCCCTTCCCATTTAGAATCTGTACTAGAAAGGTCTCTCCAGCAAAAAAGACATTTTTGGTGACAAAAAGGAATACTTGGAGACATTTGAAGACAGCGATGGCTTTCAATACCATAAAACTTTTCTTTATAACATACTCCCTCATCGAGAATGCTTTTTTTAGTCCAGTGACATATCTTAGCTGCAGCATGATAATTCTTTCCTGCAAATCGATAGCCCATTTTCTCCAGTTTTTGTCTTTGCTCATTTGTTAAAATCATATTATCATTCATTAAAAATCAGTTAAACTATAATTTAAAAAATTTTTTTTATGTTTATTTAATAATCACTATATTTTACATCCATCAATTTAATATTATCAGTAAATATTTTATCTGATTTATTTGATCAGAATATCTTATTGTCGATAATTAATTGCATATATTATAATAGTATACTATATTCAAATTTAATTAATTAATATCAAGTTTATATTTCATTTTTTATTTTAAGAAAAATAATGGATGATTATGGATATAAATAAAAAAAAATTGTAAAGATTCTATTATGTTAAATGGCCAAAGTTTGCTTGAATCAATAGCTTATTAAACCCCTCTCTCTTCAACTGCTATAAAAATAATGCAACATTCAAATCATATCAATTAAAGACAGTTATTGATCTAAGAATCAGGAGTTAATCATGTTCCCCACTTAAAAGATATGTGCAATTATTAATTATATTATGAAAAAGTGAGGATTAAAACACAATTATCAAAAAGAATCAATAGTTAAAAAAAATAAACATCTTAAATTGATTTATAGAATATTTAAACAAGGCATATGGCTTATTATTTTAATTAAATATTTAAAAATAAGTTTTATCAAAGCATTATGATAAAAATTATTTTAATTGAGTATTAATCCAAAATATTGTATTATATTGCTTTTTTCGATGAAATATTGTCTTTAAATTAGAATTAAGAGAATATCTATGAATATAGCTATGAGGCTTTAAAATTAAAAAATAAGG
>JAUXXK010000420.1 GCA_030681145.1 Methanobacteriaceae archaeon
GCCTATGGGAAGCTTATCACGCCCTAGAAATCGACGATGTGGTTAAATCTTCTTTGGGAGATCATGTTTATGAAAAGTTATTGTCCATAAAACATAAAGAATGTGATGATTACAGAATTCATGTATTCCCTTATGAATTAAATAAATATTTGAGTATCTAATTCATACATACATTCTATTTTTTTTATTTTTTTTTTATTGTTAATTTTAAATAATTACATCATCTAACATTATTCTAATAGTAGCAGCACTTATTGTTATAATAATAAATATGTCAAAATCAATATTATATAATTAATTTTGGTGGTAACCAAATGCCCAATGAAACTGATCAAAAGATGATGGAAATCCTACGGATACTTGCTGACCGCGAAGATGTTCTCGGAGCAAAAACCATTGCTGAAGAATTAAAAAGAAAAGGTTATAATCTAGGAGAGCGTGCAGTGCGTTATCATATGCGAATCCTTGACGAAAAAGAATTTACAGAACGTATAGGATATGCTGGGAGAAAAATAACATCCAAAGGATTTAATGAATTAAAAAAAGGTCTTATTTATGATCAAGTGGATTTTATTTTCTCTAAATTTGAAGGGATGATCTATCAAACAACACTAAATCCTGTCAGTGCGCAAGGAAAAGTCGTAGTAAATACATCAAGTTTTATCAATGATCCTGAAGCTATGGAAATCATAAAAGAAATATTCCAAAGTGGATTATCAGTAAGTCCTCTGGTAAAAATAAGTGAAAAAATTAACGAAAAAACTTTGGAAAAAGAATTATTAATGAAAACTATCTGTGGAACCACTATAGATGGCATGTTACTTAATGAAGGAATACCAGTAATGCCCCAATATGGGGGAATTGTGAATGTTGAAGATTACATTCCCACTCATTTTACAGAATTAATTGCTTACCAGAAAACATCTATGACCCCACTAGAAGCTTTCACAGATAGAGAAATGACTTCAGTACTAAAGGTTGTTAGAGAAGGTGATGGAGTCATACCTGCCAATTTCCGAATTATACCTGGAAATTCAAAAGAAAAAGCTGAAAAAATGTTCCAAAAATTAGGAAAAATTGGAATTTCAGGTTTGATTAAAATAGGTGAAAACGGTGAATCTGTGTTGGGAGTCCCCGTAGAAGATGATATGATAGGAATTGCAATTATTGGAGGTATCGCCCCATTATGTGCTGCTAAAGAAGCAGGATTTTCAATTAATATAAAACTAGCCGAGAATTTAATGAATTATAATGAATTAAAACCTATTAACAATTCTAAAAATATATTAAAAGAATCTGGACCGGAAAACGGTCAGAAAGTGAAATTTTTGCTTTCTAAAGCCTGGAATTTGATACAAAAAGTGGATTTTGATCCAAAAACTAAAAAAGGAAATATGATAGCCAATATATCATTTGTGTCCAAAGAAGATCTGGATGAGGCACTAGAAATAATGGCAGAAATAGTTAAAATTCGACCAGAATATTGTACCAGTCCATTTTATAAAATAGTGCCCCATCATGACGATAAGAACAAAATAGGAATTGCCACAGTGTGCAGTCTGACTATTGATGGTATTCTAATAAAAAATGGGATTATGTCCACTCCAAAATATGGAGGAGTTCTTGAAATTGAAGATAAAGGACCTCGTTTTGTAGAACTTACTGCTTACAGCGGTTCTTCGCTTGATCCGCACGAAATTTATATTTCTAAGAACATGACATCTGTTAATGAAGCATTAAATGGTTATGGGCGATTATTAGCCAGCTTAAAAGAAATACCTTATCTGGCCAGGCCATATGCAATGGAAATATTATCTGATATTGAAGATTCAGGATTATCAGTGTTAAAAATTGGAAAACCCAGCGAATTAGTTTATAATGCCAAAGTTGAGCGATACAGGGCAGGAATAGTCACTCCTGGTGGTTTGAATCCTCTGGCTGCCGTAAAAGAACAGGGTATAAATGTTGAAACAAAAGCAGTTGAAACCCTAGTTAAACTTTCAGAACTGGAGAAAATCATATAATAAAGTATATCAATATCTAAAATAGATACAAAGTGGTATTATAAAATATGAATTAAAGATAACAGGTGTTATAATGGATGCAACTTTAATTATTTTAGCCGTGTTTATAACAGGATTTGTTCTTGTCACCGCTATGAGTCAGCTACTCAATAAAGGATCTGTAGAATAATATTTACTTTTTTAATTTTTTTAGTATTGTAACAGTATATGGGTTGATGTTTTTTCTGTATTTTTGTTTTTCAGTTTCATTTTGTGGCATAAATGA
>JAUXXK010000087.1 GCA_030681145.1 Methanobacteriaceae archaeon
AAGACGATATATAATATCTCCTTTCCAGTTTAATACTACTAGATCCACTTCATATCTTGCCATTAATTTTAAGGCATCAAATCCAACGGATCCTTTACCAGTGATTATTATCTGGGTTAGTTCTTCGGCTAAAAAATAATCCATTTCATGACCATTTTGTTTTATTACAATCTGGTTGTCTCTCTTACCCACAAATTTCCCAAAACCATCAATAACCAGACGCAATTTTTAACCTCACTTTTAGAGTATTCTGAAGTTGTCATGGTTTTCAAGCAATATTTCTTCATTTGAAAAAATTTTGGTTAAATCCTGACACCTATCGCAGATGGGAATTAGATATATGCTGTCATTTTCACTAAGGATAAATAAACCTAGTTTTCCCTCCATCTTTTCACGTTGAGTATGGCTTAAGTTACCTAAAAACGCAGATTTTTGCACCCGGTGTAGACCATAATGCTGGAGGCATTTGATAATATCATTCCGGGTTGGCGTATCTGATATATCATATATGACCGCCATAAGCATAATAAAACACTCATTACTCTTTTTCAGTAGTTATCGACTTAATAGTACCGAATCCCTGACTAACACCTTTACCCAAGCCAAAAAAATCAGGTATCTGGAAGTTGACCGTAAACTCACCAGTAAAGCCCACCATATGAATACCCTTGAAGACAATCTTTTCTTCTTCAAGTAAAGATTGCAAATATATTTTCCTGTTAACAATAATACCCAAACCCTTGCACATAGAGAGAATATTACCAATCAATATATTATTTAAAAATAATTTTTTATCCTTCCAGTTTCTTAATTTATTATATTTATCATAATTTTTAGAATTAAGGGCAATCCATGGACTCAATATATTATAATGTGTTTTATCACAGATTTTCATATCAATTTCTTTTTGATATAGAATTCTCTCATCTACATTATATACACTGTTTCCAAGTATTAAGTTATCAATCATATCAGATATTTCCTTGACCACCGAAGCACCTTCTTCAATTCCCAGTATACATGGTTGATTGTTGATTATTTTATATTGAATTAAAGGATAGGTGTAAATATGTCCTGATCCCTGAATATGGTGGTGTAATAAAGAATATTCTTGAAAACGATGGCCAATATATCCCCTTAATCTACTGGAACTTTCTTTGACAGGATTATCTGTTTTTAAAACCAGATAGGAAGATTTAATTTTCATTTTTATTACCTTAATTTAGGAAATTCTGCTTTTTTCATTAGAGTCTCTATGTTAGGATATGCTTCAGTGGCTAGTTCAATAGTTTTTTCCATTAGTTTTTTGTAATCTTCCTTTTCAATGGGTGTAAGACCATGAGCAAGTATAGATTGGTTTCTTCTTTTTAAAAGGTCCTTTATTTGATTGTCATTATCAAATTTTATACCCAAATTATTTCCTTCGTATCTCAGCAAAGTAAATGCACTGTGCATTCCTAACTTAATGGTTCCGTCCTTAACGGGTTCCAGCTTCATTTTTCTCCTAGATAAATCGGATAATTTAGTAGTATCTAAATCTGAGGTGTCTAAACCAAACTCATCTTTAAGGGTGCATTGGGCAATAAGTTCCACTGTACGATATAATCTGGCCACGGCATCATCATACTTTTC
>JAUXXK010000013.1 GCA_030681145.1 Methanobacteriaceae archaeon
CCTTATCAATTTTTAATAACCCGCAGTATTGATGAGGGACTGAACTCCTTAAAAAAAAGTTTATAAATTATTTTTATGGTTGAAAATATTATGATTGACTGGTTGTAATAGACCAAAATTAGTAATAATTTTTATATTGAAATGTATGTCAAAATAGAGTATGCAAACAAGTAAATGAGTGTTAGCAATGATAATGCAAAAAAACATATACTTGTCTGCATAAAAAAATATTTTATGCAAGATCTGATACTTGAAGAATTCCTAGACAGAGGAATCAAAGAAAGTACACAAAAACGGGATAAAGCAATACTAGAACAATATCTAAGCCATGTTCAAAAAATAAGTAAAAATAATACTCTAACTTTTGAAGAAATACTAAGCCAAGCCGAAGATGATAAAGACAACACCACCCGTGAACGTAAATGGAGAATAACCATTTATTTAAAATCTTATCATAAATTCTTGGATAAAGAATCAAACTACAGCCTATCCACGGCAATCAGACATTTCTCAACAGTAAAAACATTCTACGAATACTATAGAATAACAGTCCCCAAAACAAAGAAAAAATGGACAATAAAAGCCAACATTGAAACCATTGATGACATCCCCAAAAAAGACGACATCCTCAAGGCTCTTAACATTGCATCATTAAAAAATAAAGCAATAATAACACTCATGGCCACATCAGGAATGGACTCAATAGCAACACGAAACCTAAAACTCATAGATCTAATCCATGGGATACAAGATTATATTGAATACGACATTACTAATTTTAATATACATGATTTCATCAAAACATGCCGAAAACATGATGATAATGACATAATACCTTACTGGGGAGGAATAAGACAAAAAACAGAAAGATATGTCCTTAAATTTTATACCTTCAGCTCACCTGAAAGCTTCACATCAATCCTAGATTATCTTGAATACCCCCTAGCACGTGCAGCAGCAAAACCCACGGAACCAGAAGATTACCTGTTCCCTGGCCACAAAGGAAGGATGAGTCCACAGAATATGCAAGATATTTATGCTGATGTAAATGACCGTTTAGGCCTGGGGTGGGTAGGGAAACACAGGTTCTTTCACAGTCATGCAATGAGAAAATTCTTTGCAAATACACTTGAAGATGCGGATATTGGTAGCAGATCATTTGATCACATGATGGGCCATAGCCCTGGAAAAGTTAAAGATGCTTATATTAAACCTAAAAAAGATAGATTAATGATTCAATATAAGAAAGCTTTACCTGAGCTATTAATGGAAAAAGTGATAGTTCAAGATAGGACCCCCGCACAGATTAAAGAGATTGTCCGTGAAAATCAAGACATCAGAGCCAAACAAGAAGAAATCAATAAAGAATTCAAGAAGATACTAGAGTATGCTAATAATGATCCTGATGGTTTTGCTGATTTCCTGAAAAACATGAATAAAAAATAAATAAAAACACCATTCTTTTATTTTATATAAGTTTATGATTTCAAGAGCAAAGAATATCTTGAACTGGAAAAACGTTTAGGTAATAAAGATAAAGAAAATCAGGAAATGCGTGAAGAGTTAAATAAACAGAAAAAAGAAAGAGAAGAATTTGAACAGTATGTCCGCAATAGATTAGAAAAAATCGACTAACACCATCATATTTAAAGTTTATCATTTGTTTTTCTGACAGTAACAGTTTAATATATGTATTACATAATATTCAATAATTTGAAAACTATTTTAAATGATTAATCATGAGGGGTTGGCATGGGATTACAAAATGAAGAAATATTACAAATATTATTAAAAAATTTTAATATTAAGGAATTATTGAACCCCAAATTAATTACTTGTTTAGAAGAAGAATTACCTAATTTTAATGCAGTTAATTTAACAATTACTGTTGGTGATGATAAGGCAATTGATGATATTATTACTTTTACTCATTTAAATCCAGAGTATGTCCTGGAGAACAAAACAATTTTAGATGTTAATAAAGGCGATACTTTAAATAAAATATATGCTGCTTTAAAAAAATATAATGAAAGGTAGATTCTAATGCATGTTAATATTAAAAAAGCATTTGGTTTCGGCAATAATATATTCTCTAAAGGTAATAGTCCTTCTTATAGTAGTAAAAGAGCAGTTCATCTAACAAATAAAAAAGAAAATTCCACATGGAACTCTGTTGAAAAACAAGTTTTTGAATATGCTTTTTCTGACAAATTTGGATTAATACGTAAATTGTCTATTAAGTTTAATTTAAAAAATCCTCTTGAAATAAGTGAATATTTACTTAATAATACTGAATTGATAACAATCTTATCTGAAGTATATCATATTATACGAACTAAATTCAATGACGAAGAATTAAGTCTTGAATTGATCTCAGATGATTATTCCGATATCAAATATCTAATTTTATGTATTATATCTAGTTCTTCCTCCGAGGAAATATTACCTAAACTTACAATTGTAGAGGATAATATTTTGGAATTAGACTATGATAATATGGATAAACCTTTAATTGATGTGGAGTTTCAATGAGTACATTCGATTGGTGGGAATTTCTTGAACTAGCAGATAATATAAAAGATATTGGTGATGAGGCAAGTTTAAGATCATCAATTAGTCGAGCATATTATGCTTCTCATGGAGCTTCAAAAAATTATCTTAGGGATAAATGTTATCATGGTATTCTTAGAGCTCATCGTCCTGAAAATCATAGTTATGTGATTGAAAAATTAAGGGATGATCCAGATAAGCTCAAAAATGATATTGGTAATAAATTACAGCGCTTAAGAATAAAACGTAACCAAGCAGATTATGATGATGTTGTTAAGAGAATACATGATGTATCAATGTTTTCTCTTTCTGATGCCAAAAAAATCCGTGCTAATTTATTTGAATTATTAAAATAATTTTCACACTCTTTTTACGTATATTCGCATTATTTTATTTTTTTAATTTAATTAAATTACTTTTCAAAGGCTCTCTTACACTTTCCATCTATATTAAAAGCACATAATAGTTAATTAAAAACTATTGGTGTGGTATTATATATGCAAACTAAAACTTTACTAGATATTATTAACGAAGAGGGGACTATTTTCAGGGATAAAGAAGTATTTACGATCGAGTTCATACCTGAGAATTATAAATTTCGTGATCATCAACTAAAAAAGATGGCCATGCATAGTCGTGAATTAAAGAGGGATCATAAGCCGCAGAATATGATGCTTGTGGGTCCGTGTGCATCTGGTAAAACAACGGCTGTGAATAAGTTCTTTGAATTAGTTGAAGAGCATTATAATAATGCTGTTTGTGTTCATGTGAACTGTCAAAGTTATACTACGGAATATAAGGTTTTCATTAAGATCCATGAGAAAATATTTGGCCAAAGCGTACCTGTAGGGGGATTATCAACATTTTCAATTTACAGCAAGGTCATGGATTATATAATAAAAGAAAATAAGATCCTCATTGTGGCCCTGGATGATTTTGATTTTATTAAAACCAGTAAAGACCTGAATCGGACACTTTATACTTTACTCCGTGCTCATGAAACCTACCCTGGAGCCAAAGTCACAGTATTCACCATAACATCTCATTTAACAAAAATGATTATAGATCCCAATGTAGCAACAGTTTTCTATCCCATCGAAATACAATTCCCATCCTATACCCGAGAAGAAATGTATACCATACTAAGCGAACGCTGCAGAATAGGCTTCTACAAAGATGTGATTTCTGATGAAATTATTCAAGAAGTAACAAATCGTGCTTATGAAATAGGCGACGTCCGGCATGGCCTAAAAATACTAACCGAAATAGGAGAAAAAACAGAAAAAACAGGATCCAACCAAATACAAAAAGAACATTTAGTATGAAAATATAAATAAACATAAATTTTTGTTGGAATGAGTAGAAAAAAGGGGAAAAAATGAAATTTAGTGATCATGGACTAGCAATAATAATTATTGGTATAATCTTGACAATATCAGTGTATTTATTCTTTTTAGGAATTCCATTGATAATAATTGGAGCATATTTTTTAAACAAAAAAGCCAATCGAGATGAGAATGAAATAAATGAAAAATTGAAGGATAAAAATAAAGAATTAGCTAATATTGATAATAAATTAAAAGAAAAAGAAAATCAATTAATTAATCTAGATGTTGAATTGGAAGAAAGAGCAAAAGAGAAAGATAAAGAAATAGATGAACAATTAAAGGATAAAAAAGAAGATTTGGCTAATATTGATAATACATTAAGAGAAATAGAAGAAGAAATGGCTAAAGAGCTAGATATTAAATTTAAAGAAAAAGAAACCCAATTATCTAAGTTAAATAATGAGTTAAACGAGAAAAAGAAAGGATTAATATTGGTAAATGATACGCTTGAAATGCAAGAAGTAGGATTATATGAACCAAAATATGATTTTCTATCAGCAACGTTATATAAAGAAAAATGGGATGAAATAAGGCAAGAACAAAAAGATTATATAAAAAATAAAATGGCAGCAATATGTGAAACTGAATGGACGGTTGATAATAGTATACAAAAAGGTAGAGCGATGGCTAATGCTAATATAAAACAAATTCTTAGAACTTTTAATTCAGAGTGTGAAGCGACAATAAGTAAAGTAAAGCTTTCAAATAGAGAAAATTCAATTAAAAGAATACAAAAATCATTTAAAACATTGAATAAATTAAATGAAAGAAATGCTGTAAAAATCACTCCACAATATTTAGTTCTTAAATTGAAAGAAATTGATTTAGCTATCGAATATGAGTTGAAAAAGCAAGAAGAAAAAGAGTTGCTAAGAGAAGCAAGAGAACAGGAAAAAGAAGAGCGAAAAATACAAAAACAATTAGATGCTGAAGAAAAAAAGATCAATGAACAAAAAAAGAGATTGGAAAATGATTTAAACAACATAGGTGCTGAACTAAGAAAAACTGAATCTGATGAAGAGAAAGAAAAATTACAACTTAAAATCAGAGAATTAGAGTTAGCTTTAGCAAAAAGTAAGGATGATATTGGCCAGATAGCTGATAGAAGAAAGCGAACAGGTGCAGGGTATGTATATATTTTATCCAATATAGGATCCTTTGGAGAAGATGTGTATAAAATAGGGGTAACAAGAAGAGATGAACCTCAAGACAGAGTAAGAGAATTATCTAATGCCTCAGTTCCATTTAAATTCGATACGCATGTATTTATTTTTAGTAAAGAAGCTTTTGAGTTAGAAAAAGAGTTACATAATCGATTTGATCATAAAAGAGTAAATAAAGTAAACAGTAGAAAAGAATTTTTCAATATCACATATGATGATGTTAAGAAGATTGTTGAAGAAAACAAAGAATTAGTGCATAGTTTCAGTGATAAACCTGAGGCACAAGAGTATTATGATACTTTGAAAATTGAGAAAGTACATAATAAAATCATAATATAATTAATTTTAAAATAATTCTCTACAAATTTTTAAAACTTATTTTTTGTTTTCTGTTTATGATATTAATACTATTTTTTTTAGTATATTTTTACACTTGAAGCATTACCCTTAAATAAAAAGTACCATTATGCCTCCCCCTCCCCCCTTGGGTCAGGCCATTAAATACTACTGATGACAATTTTATATTACAATTGTAAAAATAGAATTAAATCCTGAAAAGGAGGGTAGAGCGAACCGAAGACCGCCAACTTTATGTTAACGCTAAAATTAAAAATATCAAGTATAAATAATATTTATTTCTTTAAAAGATCTTTGATTTCAATATCAAGCTCTTTTAAGTATATTTCATTTTCTTTAAGGAATAAATCTACAGATTCTTCCCAGGCATTATTCATGGGATCTTCATTGAATTTTAATCCTGCCACAATTTTGAATAATGCTAATTTGGTTGAAGACACAGTCGCAGAAGTACGAGTTTTTTCTTTCTTTTTGGTCAGGTTTTTGTTCATAATCATCTCCCTGACTTTTGATTGTGCTTGCATGCTTATAAATTTAATTTTTTTAGTATTTAAGTTTTTGTGCTATAGAGTTTTAATATTATTTACAATTTACACAAAAACACAAAAGTTATATATACCAAAGTTCATAGTATAACCAGCGAGGTGGAAAATATCCTAAATTTGTAAAATCGAAGACCGCCAAGTGCCTTGCTACGAAGACCGCCAACAAGTTATCGGATGTGTAAAAAAATGTTAAATAATCTAAAAAATTATGTGAATACTATTTTTGTAAATAAAAGGTCTCTACATCAAAGACCTGCTAAACCAGGAATAAACCAGGGAATTATAACCATGATCCTAATCATGGCCCTGGTAATAGTAGTAACAATATTACTAGCAGCTGCTGAAGGACCAAAGTACTACCAAATCACGGGTGGGGTCTAAAAATGGAAGAAAATAAAAAAATCTTCATTAAAGACCTACGAAAACAAGTCAGTGTCCATAACTGCTTCGTAATTATGGAAAAAGAAATCAAAGTCTCCAAGAACGGGAAAAAATATATTGAAATGGTAATCGGTGATAAAACCGGGACCATGACAGCACGAAAATTCGGATCCTTCAGAGACACCATGGAAGGAGCTAACTTAGAAACACAGGAACAATTTGAGAAATTAGAAATTGGAAATGTGTATATTATCCATGGTAAAATTGAAGAATTCCCTAAAAATTCTGGTCAGTTTAATATGGTTGTAATGAAAATCAGCCAAACTAAAAAATTCAATATAGAAGACTATCAACCAGAAGCACAAACCAATCGGAACTTAAACATCAAATACATTAAGGACCAGGTCAGTTTCATGAAAGATGAAGCCTTTAAACAATTAGTTTGCTGTTTCCTGGATTCTGAATACTGGGAAGATTTCACTACTAAACCAGCTGCAATGAGACACCACCACAATTACAATTCTGGTAACTTAGAACACAGTGTAAATGTCATGAAAATCTGTAATATCATGAATCACTGCTACAAAGACCTTAATAAAGATTTACTCATCGCAGGTGCTTTACTCCATGACCTGGGAAAAATCAAAACTTATACAGTTGATAAAACCATGGTCACGATGACACCTGAAGGTGAAACATTTGGCCACCTCTACTTATCAAGCAAACTACTAGAAGATCTCTTTGTACGCTACCATGCCATGAATGGAGAACCATTCCCACAGGAACATAAAGACGCTTTAATGCATTTAATCCTTTCTCATCATGGAGAAGTGAGTAATGGATGGGGATCTGTTGTAAATCCAAATACACCTGAAGCTATTGTATTACATTATGCAGATCTCCTGGATTCACGGAGTAAAGGAAAACTCCAGGAACAACTTTAATAAATTATTTTTTTTCTATGAAAAAATTTGGAGGGTTATAAAAAATGGTTAGTGCATATATGAGGGAAAAACAGGAACTAAAAAGGATTGAAAGGAGCCTATATCAAGATTTTAAAAAAGAATTTGATATTCCATCCATGGCCCAGGACCTACACAAAAATAAGCAGGGAAACATGGTCCTTGAAAATAAATTCTTCTCAGTAAAAGGAAAACAATACCGTACCTATGTGATAGTATCAAGACTTGAAATCCTTGAAGCCGTTTCTAATGACATGGCCATCATACCAGAAGCTGACCCATATGATGGGTTCTATATGTACCGGTTTAATATAACTGGCCGAGTACACACGATAAAAACACCTGAAAGAGAATTTTATCCCAGAAAAAATTAATTTTTAACTTTTTTTATTACTGGAGGTAAAAGTATGGAAGAAAAAACAGTAGCTATGAAATTAGCAGAAGATATGGAAGCAATCAGAGACGGAATGCAAACAATGCTTAATGCAGGGTTAGATATGGAAACATTAATCATCATTTTGATTGATGCTAAAATTCCAAAAAGCAAAGCTGTTGGTAAAAATCGTGTCAGGGCTGTGTTAGAAGCTCAAAAGAAAGTTTTAGATGAATTAGGACAACTAACAGGTGAATAAAAATGGAAGTTAAAGAAAGGAATTGGGTTAAATTAAAACCAAACGATGTATGGAAACCAAACAAAAAAGGAGAATCTTTAGAAGGAAAATTCATCAGAACAGAAGAATCCGTATTCCAAAATAAAAAAAGCATAGGCTATGTAATCAATACTGGTAAAACAGGTAATCAGGAAGATGATGAAGTCAAAGTTTATGGAGCTGCATTAAAAAAATTAATGAAATTAATCGAACCAGAAACATATGTCAAAATAGTTTACCAGGGATCTAAAAACCTGGGAGGATACAAAAACCTGAAACTATATGATGTACTTGTTGATGAATCAGATGCTCCTGAAGGATGCTATGATCCTATAGATGATATGGAAAACCAAGGGGTCATGGGTAATGAAGATCCTGAAGCTGAAGAAACCATCAAGATGATAAAAAACGAGATTGGCGGTAATGCCACTGATGAAGAAATAATCAAATATGCAAATGAATGGGATGATCTATCTGATGAAGATGTTTCACGTATTAAAATTTGCTTAGCACAGCACAAAAAAGTGGAGGGAAAATAAAATGCCTATTAAAAATCTGACACCATACCAAAACAAACTGTTAAAAGAATGGAAAGAGGAAGAAGTCATAGTAGAATTCACCGATCCCGAAAAAAAAGATATAAGGGGTATAATCCGTGATGTTGATGTTCATCAGAATATTTTCATCATAGAAAACAGTATGGAACAGGTTATATTGATTAAAGGAATCCGTTGCATACGGAAACTTAACCTACAATATGTACCTGAGATTATGGAAAATCATAAAGAAACTGATCAATTTGTGAAAGATTACAGGGCCATACCAGAAGCATGAATTTACTAAAGAAGATAAAACAGGGATTTAAAATATTCCTAGATGGTAAAGCAATCCTTGACTTTGAAGAAAACGATTTAATAATCTTCAAGGTTCAAGGATCAAAGGAATATAGTGTCAGTTTCCTTGACGGTGTAATAAGATGCAATTGCGAAGATTACATATACCGATGGGAAAAAGACTATGGGTCCTATATTTGCAAACACATCTGGGCCAGCATATTCCAAATAATAAAAATCAAATTCAAAAAAACAATTTTTTTGAATTAATAAATTATATTTTTTTAAAAATGAATCGGAGACCGCCAAAATGGAAAAAGAAAATAAAAGGGAAAATGAGTCTGAGAAAGAAAGGATTGTTCGTGAAGGTCAGGAAGCTTGGGTTAATCTCAGCGCTTTAGTATCAAAAAAAGGAGCTGAATAAATGACTAAAGCTATTAATACCTTATGCTTCAAGGCAAAAGTCCCTCAAGGTTTCATCCAATTACTTGATCAACTGGATCATGAAATTGAATCTAAAATCCGAAGCGAACGAAAAACAGTAGATGATATGATTCTACTGAACCTTTGGAATAAAACAGGTTCCCGTGGAATGTATCGTATAGACCTCAACACTGAGAATGCTGATAAAAAACTTATGAGAGTGGAACACTGGGAAAATAACCAACCACTAGATGGTCAAATACGGGTTGTTACAGTAGCAGGTAGCGTGATACTATGAGTAAAAGGCATGTTATTCTCTCAGAGGACCAAGTCGCAGCCATGGCCAAAAGAAAAGCACGGGATGGGACCAGTTATCAAACATTTGCTCTGGAAACAGGAGCATCAAGAAACACAGTATATAATCGAATTAAGGAATATAATCAAAGGAGGGAGCAACATGGAAGCTCCCTCTGAGTATAAAGAATTTCATTCTTTAATGCAACGCCTTACACCACAATATGGTGCGGCCACTGTTTTTAATGATTTCCTGGATTATGTCATTGCTAGTTTTTCTATTGACCAATCTGTGACCTGGGAAAAATCATATAATAAATCAGAGATGCAAGTCTTCTGGTTAATGTACTTGGAATTCATCAAAGTCATGGACCAGAAATGCATCACAAACCAAGATTGGTTCGATTTCCCAGGCCTATATTATGAAGCAGAGATAAGTTCAAAATCAGGAAGACAAGGAGCAGGACAATTCTTCACACCACCAAGTATCTGTGATCTCATGACAGCCACCAATACTGCCACCAAGAAGAAAGGATTATTAATCAATGATCCCAGCTGTGGAAGTGGCCGATGCCTAATGAGTTTCCATGTGAAAAATTTAGGAAATTATTATGTGGCCCAGGACATTGACAGGACCTGTGCCAAGATGACTATTTGTAATTTTCTAGTGCATGGCCTACAAGCTGATGTGATTTGGGGTAACACATTAACCCTTGAATATTTTGATGCTTGGAAAGTTAATGAAGTTCTCCATGTTAATAGTGGGGTGCCACATGTACGGAGATTCAATTCAAAGGAATTAGGACTATTGAAAAGTTCAACTGGGATTATTAAAGAGGAAACTAAACCAGTTACTCTAATGGATTTTGCAGCTGCAGGGGTGGCAAAATGAGTAAATTAGAACCAGTTGCAGGTATTCATGGAATGACAAAAACCATTCTAAAAATTGTGAATAAGAAGGATCTTATTTTAATAATCTCCAAGGATGGTAATGAAACAGATAATATGATGCAAAGCATCATGAGACGATTAAACCATCAAACTATCCCTTATGACGCAAATATCCAGGATAAAATAATCTTAGCAGATAAAACATTAATCAACATTTACTCAGAACTCCAAATACCACGAATCCCATTAAAAGACTATGATGCGATCTATTACAATCCCATGATACCACATGACTCACTGGACAATCTAAAAACTAAGTTTGGGGGGAAATAAGATGGAAGTTGATAAAAGGGGCCATATACACGTGAATTATGATGAGTTTATTTGGATTAAAAATAAGGATGGGAAAGATAGTCTTGGGTATCAAGCAGGAATGTTAATGGATGATTTAAGAGAAGCAGAAGGTAAGCTTGAGAAGATTGAAGCTAATGAGGATATTGATATACGAGAACTCAATTTATGCACTAACTGCAATCCATTCAAAGATGTTAGTGATGGGCGAAAACAAAGCACACTGGAAGTGGAATCATGAGTAGTTTTGAGTGTTTTATTAGTAAGGATAATGTCAAATGGTTCAAAGAAGTCATTAAAACTATTGAGGGATGTATTAGTGAAGTTAAAATAGACGTATCGGAACATGGTTTGAAATTATATAATTTAAATAGAAGTCACATCATGTTTGTTCAATTAGATTTAAACCCAGAGTTTTTTACAGAATTCATTTTAGATAATTCTAAACCTGTAAGTTTCACTGCAAGTATAGGTGAATTATATAATGTTTTAAATAAGCATGCCATCCAAGAGCAATTCGATCCAAATAACGGTGAATTATTCTTTATTCAGCCACGGAAAGATGAATTCTATTGGATAAATCTAAACAATGGCAAGGTCTATCAATATTATGTTGAGAAACTTAACAAGAATGGTTTTTGGGTAGATACTAAAGACTTAAACACAGTCATTAAGCGTTTAAGAATAGGGGACACATTTTCTTTATCAGAAGATGAAGGATCTTTAATAATTAATATTGATGGTAAAAGTCGTAAAGAATTCAAAATTAATAAATTGGATACTGAAGATGATGTGCCATCTGAACCCACCTTAAAGGATTTAAGTAAAATTATAGTTAGTTTTGAATCCTATAAAGAAGCCATAATGGATATTGATATGCTTAATCTGAATAATAAACTCTATTTCCGTTTAAAAGATGATGAATTAGTTATATCTTCACATGGAAAAACAGGTGAAGTCACTATTAGCTTAAATACATTGACAGGATCGAGTAATAATATAAAATCCTGTTACTCAATAAGGCATATCGTACAGGCTATTAGATGGTTAAAAGAATGCAAAACTGAATTGAAAATAGAAATGCGACAGGATACTCCAATAAGATTCATTTACCCAGATAAGAATAGTAACGCATTTTTCAAAAGTTTAATAGCGCCCAGGATCGAGGCTGAATAAGTAGGTGGAAGAATGAGTAAAAGAAGAAACCTGGAACTACTAGAATATCATCTTGAATCTGCAGCTGATCTCATGGATAAAGAAGATATTGATTATCAGTATGGGTCTTTTTTGAAAATATATATTACTCCTACGATTTTAATTAGGATGGCATTTCATGTTGGAAACCTTCGAAGGAGACTGATTTAGATGATTAAATGCTTTGAATGTGATGCTAAATTATCCCCGAAGAATTTCAATGAAGTAGAGCAGATAAAAACCGGAGAAACAGTAGATCTCTGCAATAAATGTTACAATAAACTGGCAGGGAATGGCCGACTAGAAGTAATAGATGATGATGGCAATCTTACCTGTGGAAATATGCACCTCTTTGTAGGCACAAATGTATCTAATGAAATTGATACTCGGCCGTGTCCTAATTGTGGTCCAGTAACTTACCTGGGGAAATTGATTCCCACAGTTACTATTTTAAGAGCAGATTATTACAGCCCATCCTATCAATGCCATAACCCAAACTGTGACCCAATATTTGAAAAATACGTGGATGAAACCGGAAAAACCTCCTACGATTTAATAGAATATGGGGCCTATTGGGACGCCGAAGACGACTGTTACTATACTCCACAATCTCCGAGGCTGTGATTAAATGAAAATTTATATTGCTTCAAGTTGGAAAAATAAAGAAGATGTAACCAGAATGGCTAAACACCTCCGAGGCTTTGGCTGTATTGTGGATGATTTCACTGATGATTCTCAAGGAAGATTCACATTTAGTTTAGAGGACTTAGAAAATATTTTAGATAATGATAGAATTATAAGTTCTAGCTCCCATGCTCGTGTAATAAAAGCAATGAATCATGAAATGAGTAAGAGAGCATTTCAACAGGATAAATCAATGATTGAATGGGCTGATGTACTTATATTATTACTGCCTTGTGGAAAATCAGCTCATATGGAGTTGGGATATGCTAAAGGACTTGGTAAAAAAATAATAATTTTTAGCCATAATGGTTTTACTATGGATGACTTTGAAGTCATGTATGGGTTTGCAGATTTAATCACTTATTCAGGATTGGAGTTATTTGACAAATTAAGGGAATGGAGCAGTGATTAAATGAAACGCTGCAAAAATAAAGACCCAGAAACTAAGGAAACTTGTAATGGAATTTTAAAGCCTTTCGGTATGAAAAAATATGGATACTATAAATGCGGATCCTGTGGGAAACTTTACGTATTCATAGAAAAACCAGCAGATGAAAAACAGGCCAGGTTGAAGTTCAAATGAATAAATTAAAAATGGATCTAAAAACTGATTCACTAAAACTCCTGGAAATAGCAGCTGTACTAATGGGATTAAGTGGAGCATTCGTTTTAAGTGCTTTTAAGTCTCCACTTGCTTTTCTATTATGGACATTTAGTAATCCTATTTTCCTCTATTTCACAATAAAAAGAAAGGAATACTGGATGTCAACCGTTTGGGTGATGTATTTAGCAACAAGCATGATTGGAATAATAATGTGGAAATAGTAAAACTTTTGGAGAAAATATAAATAATAATGAAAATCTAATAAATATAATTACTCAAATTCTTTTTTTTAAAAAATGAATCGGAGACCGCCAAAAATGAAGGGAAATATTAGAATTTTTATAAATAATGGGATTAAGATTTTAGTTAGGGGTTGTTAATTTATGGCTCCTACTGGAATGGTTAGTGGAAGATTAGATGATTATTATTTTAAATTATATGAATCATCTGGGAAAACAGGTAGGGAATTAATAGAATTTGCCTTGGATATTCTTTCTAAGAAAGATCCTGCGTTAGTTAATATCAGGTTAGATGAAATTAAAAAGCAAAGGAATTCACTTGACCTGGAAGAAAAACAATTAAAAGAAGGAATTAATATTGGTATTGATATTCCAGATAAGGCTGAAACTCCTTTATTTGATATAATTGAGGCAGTTGAAAGATATTGTGAGTACAATAGTAATGAAAATGAAATTGTTACTCCTCATGATGTCAAGGATCAAATTATAGTTGATATTATTGCTGCAAGGAAATCTAATATAAATATTAGAGAGATTAGGGATTATTTTAATGAGAAGTATCCTATTGAAATTAATGATATTGAAATTAATGACATTGAAATTGATTATGTGGTAGAATTAAGAAGTGCGGTTAAGCAGGTTAAGATTAATTTTGAGAATAATAAAAAAATTTATTCTAGGCAGAAAGGTTGGCATTCAATTGATGAAGTTGATTTGGATTTTATTAAAATTAAAACTAAGAATTTTAATGTGGATCCTTTGGATGTTGCTAAGGAGTTGGGTATTAGTGTTTAATGTTTACACTTTGTTTACAAGATATTATCTGTTTACATTTTGTTTACAGTTAATTAAGAGTATTCTAGTTAGGGCCCCCCATATTTCTTTATTTATTTTCACTAATTTTTGGTTATGTTTCCAGTGTAAATTCTCCGAAGGTATATTATCAGATTTAGTGTAAACTGTTTGTAAACTGTTTACACTTTGCTTTATTATATATTATTTTTTTTTACAGTTGTTACAGTTGAAGCTATATTATTATTATTATTATTATTATTATTATTATTATTATTATTATTATTATTATTATTATTATTATTATTATTATTATTATTATTATTATTATAATATTTATTATTATATATAGAATGATATAACGAAGTTAAACTCAATGAAAACAAAGCGGGGAAGAGCGAACCGAAGACAGCCAAGTTATCGGATAAGAAACTCTTCCCCTAACATTTCTTTGTAGGTTTCCGATATAAATATATTGTCTAAAAACTGATACTAAATTGACTAATCTATAGTTATCGGAGGTACTAAAGATTGGAATCTACACGAGATATAAATAAATTATTGCAAAAATACGAAACAAAACAACCAGGCGAACCCATCCATATCGCAAGCCTCACAAATGCCGATATGAAAACATGGAGAATGAAACAGAAAATCAGACAAGCTCAAACCACAATGTCCCAAATGGGATTAAAAGGTGAGCAATGTGACCAATTGTTGCATTTAGTCAAGGAATTCGACAACATTAAACAGTTATGTGCTCGATGTCCATATGAAACAGTGATTACAGCGTTGTACTTCTATGTTAAATTTGCAAACACTAAGAAAAGACCTCTCTCAGATTATGCAATCGCAAGAGAGAATGGATTAACTGAAGAGAAATATGGTCGAATAGTTACCAAACTCGCAAAGCATTTCCAAAAGCAGAACTCTATCCGTCATGTACGTTATGTATAATAGATAGAGAAGAGTGAAATCGAAGACCGCCAAACTTCGGGACCTAGACAACATAAAGGTTGTCAAGGACAAAGTACCTGGACTATCATGTGGTGATTGCCATTCACATGAAATAATCCAGGTCGAATTTATTTTTTTAAAATCAAAATTTGGAGATATAACCTCTGAACCATTTTTAATCTGTGCTAGCTGCGCCTCTCAAAATGTAGGCCGCGAATGCCCAGAGTGTAAAGTATTCAATAGAATAAAAGATAACATCAGGGATGAAGTATACTGTCACCCCTGTGGATTGGTTCTAATGAGGAATAAAATAAATCAATACTAAACTTTAAACTCATTAAATAAAATGAGAGGATAATCCGTTTAAGATTAGGCGGGTTTTAATCAGATTATCCTTTAAATTAACAACAAGAGATTCAACTAGGGATATAGATGAGTTTTTCTTGATTTTTATTAAACATTTTTATTTTTCAGATTTTCTAATTATGAGTATTTTCCCAATTCGAGCTGTTGGTATCAACCCCATTATTAACTCATAATTAGAAATTTTTTTTTTATTTTTTTATTATTATTTTTAATGGGAGGCGGTTTTTAAAATGACTCAAATATATATTTTAATTGCAATCATGTTGGGTGTAATCTCAAGGATTGTTTTGATGGATGGATACATGGTTTTACCGGAACTCAAAGATGGTCAACTTAAATTAAATACACTAGGCACTATACTGATAGGTTTCATTTGTGTATTAGTTATCTATGTATCAAGTCCTGCGCAGATCACTACTCCTCTTCAAGCTTTTGTATTTGCCTACATTACCCCATACGCAGTAGACAAAATAAGCAGAACCCTCACTAGTACAGATGAAGAAACCATCTAAACCATCCCTCTTTTTTAGTGGTGGTATGTCACAGGAATGGTGTGCGCTAATGAAACAAAAAGACAAAATAAACACATTGATACAACACAATGGCGATAAAATGACCTGCAGCGCCCACCCACTCTTAATAGAACAATTAAACGATATCAAAAAGAGCATGGACAAGAATTTCCATAAACTATTCCAGAAAATGGAAGAGTTGGAAAAGAAGGATATAATCGAGGATACTCATAAAAAAATCAAAAAAGAAGCACAGGATAAAAAGGACAAAAACAATATGATTGTCAAAGAAAGGTTGATAGGGGCGGTTATCGGTTTTATTTTCACGCTTATTTTTAGTTTAATAGTATTCTTCACGCCACTATAAAAAAAAA
>JAUXXK010000423.1 GCA_030681145.1 Methanobacteriaceae archaeon
CTTTCAAAATGTTCTCTACCAATATATTAATCAATTCATCTTCTCTTCCATCAGTAATGAACTTTTTAGGATGAACCCCTGAAGCTAACATCATGTGTTCAGTTCTTAAAAGGCCCACACCATCTGCCCCAGTAGCTGATGCTTTTTGAGCTGCTTCAGTCATACTAACATTTACTTTTACCTCAGTCACGGTAAGTAAAGGTGTCGTGTCATTTGCCGCTGAAACATCTTCAAGTTTTTTATCAGCAGATTCAATTTTACCTTCATATATGATTCCTTTATGGCCATCCAAAGTAACAATCTGGTTTTCTTCCAATATGCGAGTAGCATCTGTTGTTCCCACAACACAAGGTATTCCCAGTTCTCGAGAAACAATAGCTGCGTGACAGGTAACTCCTCCTTCATCGGTGATAATACCACTAGCCCTTTTCATTGCTGGAACCATATCTGGGGTAGTCATTACAGTTACAAGAACATCCCCATTCTGGATTTTGTCAAGTTCATCTGGTTTAGTAATGATTTTTACAGCACCAAATGCCATACCAGGACTTGCACCTAAACCTTTGGTTATCATCGTTCTTTCACCCGTGTGTAAGTCTTCTGAATCCCCATTGTTTCCACCTAATGTCGTAACGGGTCTTGATTGGAGCATAAACAATTCATTATCTTTAAATGCCCATTCTGTATCTTGAGGGAACTGGTAATGATCATGTATCCTTTTTCCCATTTCGGTTAGGGTTTCCAGTTCATCTTCACTTAAAACCCGCCTATTTTTTAATTCGCCCGGTACCTCAGTTTTGATGGTATTTCCGGTTTTAGGATCTTTTTTGAACATTACGTTTTTCTCACTAATGGTAACTTCCAGGAGTTCTCCTGTATATTTATCCACCCAGTAAGTATCCGGTGTTACACTTCCAGAAACAACTGCTTCTCCCAGACCCCAAGAGGCTTCAATAAGAATTTTTTCTTCACCAGTAGAAGGATGTACCGTAAACATTACACCTGCTTTTTCAGCTTCCACCATCTCTTGGACAACAACAGCTATATAAACTTTGGAATGATCGAAATTATTTTCTTCACGATAGAAAATTGCTCTGGCTTCAAAAAGAGATGCCCAACATTTTTGGACATAATCAATAACATCATTTGGACCATTTATATTAAGAAAAGTATCCTGTTGACCTGCAAATGATGCTTCCGGTAGATCTTCTGCCGTGGCAGAGGAACGGATAGCTACAAACGCATTTTCTGTGCCTATTCTATGACAAAGGGCATTGTAAGCTTCTATAATAAGTGTTTTTATTTCTTCAGGAATTTCAGTTTCAATAATGATTTTTTTAATATTTTTAGCGGCTTCCTGAAGTTTTTTATTATCATTAACATCCAGAGAATCCAAAAATCCCATTACTTCACCGTTAATTCCAGTTTCTTCCATGAATTTTTCATAGGTTTTTGATGTGACTACAAAACCTTGCGGAACTGAAATTCCAGCTTGAGTTAATTCCCCTAAATTAGCTCCCTTTCCACCAGCAATATCCACATCTTCCTTGTTTAAATCCTCAAAAAATGCCACGTACATGTTTTATCCCCTTAAAAATTCATCATTGTTCAAAAATAATTGTGAATCTAAATCTCATCACTTAACTATCTCCAAAGTAGATATATTACAATATGAGTTAAATCACGTAAATATGTTTAAATTTAATAAAAGTATAAAAATATTAAAAAAGTTAAATTGGTTTATTAACCAATTTAAAGCTTATCATGCCTATTTGACCAGTTCTTCGCCCTTTTCGATTATTACTCTGCAAGAGACTGGGAATTTCATAGCTGCTCTTCTTAAGGCTTCTTTGGCATCATGGAAGTTTTTCTTGTTGGTTTGAATAGTGAGTATCTTCTGATTTTTCTTTACTAAAGCTACAGAACTCACAGGTTTACCAAAAGCTTTTCTCATACCATCCTGTACACGGTCAGCACCAGCTCCAGTCGCCATAGGATTTTCCCGAACAATATGGTGCGGGTAAACTCTTATTTTCAAATGATATCCCATCCTACCAGCTTTACGCTGCATGTATCTGTTAGAAGCAATTCTTGATGCTTCTAAAGCATTATGCTTAATTTTAGCAGGTTCCTTGACTGCTAAGCTCACAGATATTGGGAATTCCGCTGAAAGGTTACCCATATCATATTGAACAATCCTTGAGCCAGGGATTTTTCTAATGTAATCTTTTCTTGTATATGCTCGAACCATAAATAATCCTCCATAAAAATTTCTATCAATTAAACATTGAAAATTGAGAATGATAACTGAAATAATAACTCAATACTAAGATAAGTTCAATTTCTTTATAACCATTAATAAACATTACCATGAGAAAGAATGAAATCATGATTTAGGAAATATTTTTCTTATAATATTCTAAGTTTTTATAATCATTATAAACTTATGTAATAATATTACCTAGTAATTATTTATCTTTAATTTAATAACATAATATCATAATATTATATAAAAGATTCTTTTTAATATATACCATAAATTAGTCTAAAAAATCAATGCAAACACTATCATATATATTAATTCAACAATTAATAAAATATAGTATTATGAAATTTAGACTCTGATTTTATCAGGGTTTAATTTTCTGTAAAATAAAAATAATTATTATTTACTAATCTTTAGTTAGTTTTTAACATGAAAATCGCTGTAACTGGAAAAGGAGGGGTGGGTAAAACTACTCTTTCAAGTACGCTGTCTTGTATTTTTGCTAAACATTACAAAGTATTTGCCATCGATGCAGATCCAGATATGAATCTGGCATCTAGCTTAGGAATACATGATAAAATTACACCCATATCTAAAATGAATGATTTAATAAGAGATAGAACCGGTGCAGAACCAGGATCATCATTTGGAGAGGTATTCAAAATTAACCCTAAAATTAGTGATCTTCCAGAAGCCTTATCCATAGATTACGGACCTAATGGAAATCTAAAGCTTTTAGTTATGGGGACTGTGGATAAAGGAGGGGACGGGTGCATATGTCCTGCTTCAGTTCTTTTAAAGGCAATTTTAAGACATATGATTCTCAAGAAAGATGAACTGATTATACTGGATATGGAAGCGGGCATAGAACATTTGGGCCGTAAAACTGCCGAATCTGTTAATATGATGATTGTGGTAGTTGAACCCGGCTTAAAATCCTTAGAAACAGCTCAGAGGATAAAAAAATTAGCTGGAGATATTGGTGTTTTGAATATTAAGGCTGTTATAAATAAAGTTTCCAGTTCATATGAAGAAGAATTTGTTCAAGAAAAACTGGAAGAAATTGGAATTGAAACATTAGGAAGTATCCCCCGAGATGAATCTGTTATAAAATCAGACATGGAAGGTAAATCCCTTAACCATTATAAAGAATCTGTTGCCTTAAAATCAGTGCAGAAAATTGCCAAAAAAATATTAGAATCAGACATTGATTAAATAAATTTATCAAGAAAAAATTAATTTAAATAAACGATGATATCATGCAGATTAAAGCTGAAATATCACTAGAATACTATAAAGAAAAACATGCAAGTATTGCTTTGAAGTCACTGCAACCTGAAAATGAAAGTTATTTGGAATCAGAAATTACTGGTTCTAAAATAAAGTTCAATTTGTCGGGAAAATCTCTTCGTTCTATACTTGCCACTGCAGATGACCTCATATTCTGCGAAATGACCGTTGAAAAAATCTTAGAAAACACCAAAGGATCGTTAAACGGGTCAAATAAAAAATCGTATTTATAATAAATTTGATTGATCAAACTTTAAGCTGAATATAAAAAATTTATCTAAGAAATTAATTATGAAAGGTGGAAATAATGAAATTCATACTAAAGGGTGAAATAACTTTCAGCAAAGATATTGGGATGGCCCAAAAAGTTATAAAAACATTTATTGACGATGCCAACCATGATTTGTTTTTAAAAGGAGTTCCTGAAAATAAAAAAGCTGAAGGGGCCCGAATAATTGATTGGGAAGTAGATGGTAGCATTTTAAAGGTACTCATAGAATCTGGCCACAGGGTAAGGGCACATGATGCAATTTTAAGAATGAAAAAACCACTTACCCAGCTTTTAGGACAGGAATATCATGTTGGAATTCGTAAAATATTTGTTCCTTGTTACCGAATCATCATACCTACCAAAGGCCAGAAATATGATGTTGATTTTGAACTGGCCAGTAAACTACCTCAGATTTCTGAGTTTAAAATAATTGATGATAATGTTTTAGTAGAAATACACAACATGGAAGAAGCAGATTTACGAAAACATATAGTTAATCGGATTTTAAAACATATGACAGCATCAAGTGG
>JAUXXK010000424.1 GCA_030681145.1 Methanobacteriaceae archaeon
CTAAAAATTGAGACGGGCTAACCTCTTCCAGATAATCTCCTTCAGGCATTATTCTCCAGTACATGACTGGACGGGCCATGTTTTCCCTTTTATGAATTTCCTCTAAATTTTCAGATTTTTTTTGAATAGCTAGTTTATCCATCAATTTTAATCCTGAATTGGATACCGGTCTAGTTTCAATATAATCCTCTTTTTCGGCATTATTAATTAAGTCCATTCCTTTTTCATTACGGATAATAACCGTAGACCACCCCTCAGGAGATCCAACTGATCCTACAGAAATGTCGGATTGTTCCGAAGTGAAATCCATACATATCTGACAACTTTTTCTGATGCAGGATTTGGCCTCATCCAAAGTTATTTTAAATTTTTGATCATCAGTTAGGTATAACCATAAATATCCTTTTTCAATACGACACTGGAGAACATCCTTAAAGTCAATTTCGTATTTTTTAAATAGTTCCTTTAAATAGCTGTAAGAAAAATTTTCCATACAGAATAATCCTATTTTTAAATCCACTGACATATCACCAGGATAATCAGAATAATCATCCATTATAGAGGCTGCCAGAATTTGACATGGAGTTCCTACCATGGCTATTTTGCCATTTTTTATTATATCTTGATTAGTAGAGTTATTATTCATTAACCTTCCTCCGAATCATGACCATAAAATGGCCTTTTACTTCTGGGAACTATTTTTCGGAACTTATCATAGTTTTTATCATCTAATTCAAATCCATATGTAGGTAATAATTCTTTTAATTCCTTTTTATCATTATCATCTATTTCTTCTACTTTAGCATTCTTTCCCAGGCTTTTAATTTCGCCCATAACATAAATTGTACCACGGATAATGGATTCTCCTGCGTCTTGTGCAATATCTCCTAGGATTATTATTTTACCACCCATCATGAAGATTCCAGTCATGAATCCGGAGTTTCCTCCTATAATGATGGTCCCATTTTTCATTATCTCACCGGTACGTGAGCCAACATCCTTTTTAACTACGACATGCCCGCCGTATATCCCCTGACCCACACCATCACCTGCAGATCCTTCCACGATTAATTCACCCTCAGTCATGTTATCTCCAGGAAACCAACCTGCGTTTCCATTGATTTTTATACGAGTACCGTGGACCATGGTTCCCACAAAGTATCCTGCTGAACCATCAATCACAACTTCCACATCATCGGTGAGCCCTGCAACAAGATAATGTTTGGCATTGGGATTTTTTATTATGATCCTATCATATTCTTTAGCCATTGCCTTTAAAGCGCGGTTTATCTCCCTGGGAGTTTTTGATTGAGCGTCAATTTCTATTTCCCTCATTAAATCACCTTTATTATTTAATAATCAATTTTTTTAGTTAGTATTAAATTTCATAAACCCTAACTTCTCCAGGGGAGATTTGCTCAACGTTTTGTGTATCCATTACTTCCCTTAAAGAAACTTCTTCTGATGCTATTGCAAATAATTCATCGTTTTCAGCCATTACACCCGGACGTAGTCCCAGTTGATCTTTGGCAATACCCACACCATTAGGAGTTCCTATAATATAAGAAAATGGACCATCCATATCCTTTACAGATTGTTCCAGAACTTCTTCCAGGGAATATCCGGCCAATAATTTATCAGCAACATAATGAACAATACATTCAGTGTCATTATTAGTCTCGAATATGTGCCCCTTACGTTCTAATGGGTCTCTTATTTTCCAATAATTGGTTATTTGACCATTATGTACCACTGTTATGTCGGGAATAATATAAGTCTGGAAAGGGTGTGCGTGATATCTGTCCACTATACTTTCTGTGGAGAATCTAGTGTGTCCAATAGCATGAGTACCCATTTTAGACCAAGTATCATATCGATCGGCAATTTCCAGTACAGATCCCACATCTTTAATCATTTCAAAGGAATGGCTTCCATTTAAAACCATTATATCTTCTAATTTATCAATATCCGTGATAAGTGGTTTTAGTAGATCAAATGAATCCAATGAAACTTTGCATCGGTAAATATCATAATTTTCAACCGAAGGAATGATTTCTTCGGATTTGATAGGACTTAATAATTCTATTATTTCTTTAACTGATTCAATAAGCCCTAATTTTTGTTTAACTTCAATATTTAATAAATATTCGTTTTCTTCCAGGCCTAATCCTCCATATATGGAGAATCCTGCAGAATCTGGGCCTCTGTGTTGTAGAGCATTTAACATTTTAGTCATGTCACTACCAACAGGGTGAGGTTTTTTATCCTTATAAACTACTCCTGCTATTCCGCACACTATAATACCTCCTTTATAAAATATTCGTGTAATCTGGTATCTTCAGTTAGTTCAGGATGGAAAGCAATGGCCATATTTTTTCCCTGCTTTACTCCTATAATTATATTCCCAATTTGAGATAGTATTTGAACTTTATCTCCTATTCCATCCACAGCAGGCGCTCTAATAAAAACTCCGGAGTATTTTTCTCCAAGTATATCTATTTCTTGTTCAAATGAGTCTTTTTGCCGGCCAAAAGCATTTCTCTTAACTTCCATATCCATTAATCCTAGTAAAGGCTGGTCATAATCTGTTTTTCTAGCCAGCAGAACCATACCCGCACATGTTCCAAAAACTGGAATATCATTTTTGATAATAGCATCTTTTATGCCATTTTCCACTATGAGTTTGCCTATTACTGTGCTTTCTCCTCCAGAAATAATAATCCCATTACATTGAGAAGCATCTTCATAAGTTCTAACTTTTATTACTTGGCCTTCAACATTCAGATTATCCAGTGCTTTCTGAGCTATCTGGAAGTGTTCATAAACGTCTCCTTGTAAATCTAAGATTCCAATTATTATCATGATTGCACCTATGGTAATATGGGCTATTTTGGGTATAGAGTATCTTTAATAATTTTATGAATTTAAGATATGAATTTAAAAAATTGTAATCCTCTAATGAAATAATATAAAAATTATATTATATAAACCTACCGGAAAATTGTTGCCGGTGCCCACTATTTTTTTGATTTTTGCTCCCCAAATGACATTTTTAATATACAATGTTCAAAAATACAGGTTATAAATTATTATAACTGAACAATAATATAAATTTTTCCAGTGAAAATAATTTTTAAGCTCTGAACAAAAGTAGCAAATTTTTATAATTTTTAAAATCAAAAAGGTGAAAAAAGATTATAATAATAAAATAAAAATATCAATATATAGTTTTCCTTTAAACAATTCATTAAATAGATAAGC
>JAUXXK010000426.1 GCA_030681145.1 Methanobacteriaceae archaeon
TTTTATTTTCTTTATTCACCATATATTTTTAGTTTAAGAATGATAATTCATGGAAAAGTTTAATTATATAACCCATATTCCTTTTGATTTTGGATCACGCTTCTAAAAAATCATAAATATGAATCTAAATCACTTAAATCATCAATGGCCAGTGATTTACCAATAATAATTATTGGCCTTTAATTGTATCATTATGATAATCAAAAATTATTGAGGTTATCTAAACAAATTTAGCAGAGTTTTTTCTTTTGATTTGGGAATAGATATTCTCATCAGAAAGTTATATAATAATAAACTTAATTTTAACAGGTTTGTCTTAATGAATTTTTATCTTTTTTTCTTTATTTTTTCAATATTATCCCGTTAAATAAGCTAATAAACCAAAAATTTATCTATAAATAAGTTATTAGTTAATATTAGTACATTTTTTGTACAAAATTGTAAGGAGGTAACAATATGGTAAACGCAATATTAGCTGCAATAATATCTTTCTTTATACCTGGATTAGGTCAGATCATTGCTGGTGAAACTCAAAAAGGTATAATATTACTTATAGCTGCAATAGTTTTGTATGTATTATACTTCATGATAATTCCATTCATTGGTATTTTATCTTTGATTTTATCTATCTACGCAGCATACGATGCATATCAAATTGCATCAGCAGCTTAAGTAATTGCAAAAATTACTTTTTTTTTTTAAAAATTTGATTATATAATCTCTCCATTTATGGAAATTGTGTAATCTTTAATAATTATATTAGCCTTGGATTTTTCCAGTGCTCTTTTAACTATAATTTCAATACCAGAACAGCAAGGAACTTCCATATGGACAATGGAAATTGATTTTATGTTTTGAGTTTTGAATATCTCTGCCAGTTTATCCACATATTGATCTATAGTTTTATCTAGCTTAGGGCAGAGAATTATCAAAACTTTGTCCTTTAAGAATCTTTGGTGGAAATTAGGATACGCAAATGGCACACAGTCTGCTGCAATCAATAAATCTGCATTTTTCAAATATGGTGCATTGGGACTTAAAAGTTGTAGTTGAACGGGCCAATTTTTCAACTCTGCAGATAAAATAGTGGGTTCTTCAAATTTACTTTCTTTCCTGGTGATATTTTGGGCCATAGAACTTGGACAACCACAGGGTAATGGTTTGTCTTCTTTGTAATCTGGAACTTCAATATCTTTTTTTTCTAAAACTTCAAGGGCCTGAGCAATAAGATCCTTCTGGCCGTGATCATGAAGATGTTGCAAGTGAGCTTTTATCACATTTGGTCCTGATTTTATAATATTTTCAATTACTTCATACTCGTCATAGGGCTTAGCTTCTCTGGACTCAATTTCTATAGCTCCTTCAGGACAAGTTCCAATGCAAGCCCCTAAACCATCACAAAATAAATCATTAATGAGTCTAGCTTTTCCGTCAATTACTTGCAGGGCCCCTTCAGGACATCCTACCATGCAATCACCACATCCGGTACATTTTTCCTCATCGATTCGAATTATATCTCTTTTCATAGCTACCCCTCTATTGATTTAATATTTAAATACCATAACAAAAATTACCCTATGGAAAAAAATAAGTGATATGATTTAGTTTAATTAAAAAAATTATTAATTTAATTAATATTAACTTTATGGATTTCTTTATCCTTTTTAAAGAGCTCAATAACTAAAATTGAGTCCTTGAATGAGGCTTTTACATTATCAGTATTTATATTAACAGGAAGGACTATGGTCCGCATAGTTTTGCCATAATTTCGTTCTTTTTGCAGATATTTATATTCTTCTTCATCTTCAAAGAGAACTTTGATCTCCACACTATCTTCGGTGATCCCGAGGTCAATATTATCTCTGTTTACACCAGGAAGATCCACCTTGATAATTATGCTATTTTCAGTTTCTATAACATCTGTTAGAGGTTTTTGGAGTGATGTTTTATAGTCAGAAATAGTTTTTCCAAACTCTTCGGTTTTATCCTGAATGCCGGTTATGATATCATTTAATATTTTTTCGGCATTAATCCCGTTATTTTCATCTTCAGAGTTATTAACATCAGGTTCTTCTTTTTCTTTTGTATTGAATTCTTTAGCATTTTTTTGCATAATTATCACTCTAAAACTTAGTATTAACTACTAATATTTTGTTTATAGTTATAGATAATATTTTTAATTTAATAAAATAAAATTTAATTTAATCTTTTTTTCATTCAATAGAAATGAATAAATATCTAAAAAAATAATATTAATTAATAACATATTTAATTGTAGAACTAATTTTTTGATATAAAAAATTATCCTAATTTTCATATTATTTTATCGATTGCTTTAATAGTAAAGATAATATATTAAAATACTCAAAGAATTATAATCTATAATAATTAAACTCATAATTAATTTTAAAAGGTAAGATAAGATGATTGTAAAGGAATGGTGTATGTACTGTGGGGAATGCGCTGGAGTTTGCCCCCGTAATCTGATTGAAGTAAGAGAACTCACTTTAAAGTTTACTGAAGAACATTGTAAAGAGTGCAGTTTGTGTATCCAGGTTTGCCCAGTAAAGGCCCTGGAACAGGAATAGATAAGGTGTAATGATGGTTATTAAAACTGATGTATTAGTTATAGGTGCGGGACCTGCTGGATCTACTGCTGCTAAACACGCAGCCAGTGGAGGGGCTAAAGTCTTATTAATGGATAAAAAATCTGAGATTGGAGCACCAAAAAGATGTGCAGAAGGAGTATCCAATGGTGGGTTGGAGTCACTGGGAATTGAACATAATCCTCGCTGGATAACAAGGGAACTAGATGGTGTGCGATTAATTGCTCCTGATGGAACCAATGTATGGTTAACATCTGATAAAGTAGATTTACCGGAAGCTGGATGTATATTGGAGCGAAAAGTATTTGATAAATATATGGCTATGGATGCTGCCCGTGCTGGTGCGGAGATAAAAATTAAAACTCTGGCTACCCGCATGGAACGAAATGATGAAGGATTTTTGGTGGATGCTGAATGTATGGATGAAAAATTCCAGATACAAGCAAAAATAGTTATTGCCGCAGACGGCCCGGAATCACGTGTTGCCCGATGGGCTGGTCTTCGTACTGCTGTTAAACCAAAAGATATGGAATCTGCTGCCCAGTTTGAAATGGCAGGGGTGCAAATGGAAAATAATAAATGTATTGAGTTTTATTTTGGTAGTGTGGCCCCTGGAGGATATGCATGGGTTTTTCCTAAAGGAGATGACATCGCTAATGTGGGATTAGGAATCTTAACTACTATCACAGATAAATCTGCATATGAACACCTATTGGAGTTTGTTAAAAACTGCCCTGCTACTCAAAATGCCCAACCAGTGGAATTAAACATAGGGGGAGACCCTGTTGGTGGTTTACCTAAAAAAATGGCTACTGATAATTTGATGGTTGTAGGAGATGCTGCTGGACAAGTAAACCCATTAACTGGTGGAGGAATCATAAGTGGGATGACTGGGGGAATGATTGCTGGTAAAGTAGCTGCTGAGGCCATAGAAGAAAATGATTTCTCTGAGAAAAAAATGAAAAAATACGAAAAAGAGTGCCGGGAAACCATTGGAGATTCCATTAACAAATATCTCAAGGTTAAAGATTATATGATGACCTTAAATGATGATGAATTAAATTCCATTGCTGATGTTTTCAAAGATAGTGATTTTGAGAAAGTAAGCACTGGTGAACTGGTTAAAAACTTGGTTAAGGTTTCTCCTAAAGCTTTAATTAAATTGGGTAAACTATTTTAACTCAATTTTTATTTTTTTATCTTATTTAAAATTAATATTTTAATAAATTATTTCTTATTTTTTTTAATTTAATAACAACTAGATGTATGGGTTTAAAAAACAATAGAACTACCATATCATCATATATCTGTGTTCTACCCGTCTATTTTTTAAAAAAACAATAGAACTACTATACATACTATATAAAATATAAAAACCACCTTATGATATAAGAAATCGGCTTGTTTAATCAGCTGATCCTGGGCAAAGAAGTTGGATAAATAGAGGGGAATTGTAGCCAGAAAGGGAGGCACAATAATAATTAAAAATTGCATAATATTCATATCCCCCATTAGCAGAATATATGCCATTAAAATACAAGATACTACAGATATACCGTGCATTAATTTCTTTTTTTCTTTATACATCATGTAGGTACCCATACCAACCACAAACATCAGAAGATAAACACTAACTGGAACCAATAATATATTACCTAAAAGTATACTACAGGATGCAACCCTCAAAACATTATTGGTGGCTGTACTAGTAAATGGGGCTAGAAAGGTATCTTTAAGCCTAATTGGGGGTAAAGTATATAAAAGTTGATTTATTACCATTAAAAGCATAATAATGGTAAATAATGGATTTAAATTGGCCAAAGATATGGCAAAAACAGAAAAAATCAAAAAAACAATGAAAATCAGAACGATTTTATTATCAATTGGTTGTTGTACAAAAGCCCTATTACTTTTCTTTCTATCTTTTTTATCTATTTCTATGTCTGTTAAATCATTGAGGGAATACAATGCACCCCACAGGACCGAAACCAGAATAAGGCCCTCTATTACTTTTAGTGGATTGAAGCTAATTTGGTATACATAAGCATATGTAATAGCCAGAAGGTACATATGTACATTTTTAGCCGCCCAACTTAATCTAGTAGATTTAATAAGAGTTAATATCATTTTTGATCAACATTTATGTTATTTTATAAACAAAAATCAATCATTATCTACATAAGCTAAGGTTCCATATTATCTAATATAAATCTTGGTCGGTACCCATATTTTTCCATACAAGCTTCCAGTTTTTTATTATCTATATGATTCAAATGGGCCTTAACAATATTAATTGTTTCGCTGCGGGAATAAGATATTTCTACTACATAAAATAATTTTTCTAAAATTTTTATAATTATTCTGGAAAAAATACCAAAATCATTGAATAAATCGTATTTTTTTCCTCTAAAACGGATTCTCCATGCCGTCTGGAATATAATATTAATATCATGAAATTCATTATAATATTTCACGTACTCATAGATACAAATTAAATAGAAATTAAGGGATTTAAAACCTGCTTTTCGGGTCCACTTACTAAAACCTATCCTTTCTGTTTTAATTAGGTGTTGGTCGTGGAACTGGTCAGCGAATAAAACTGCATCAAACTGTGATAATTTTTTATATGCATCTTTTCGAGTTTTAGCACCCAGAGAATTTTTAAGATCCTGCACCAAAGTGCAAAAAACTTCTTTAGAAGAAGCATTTTCACTGGAAAGGCTACT
>JAUXXK010000433.1 GCA_030681145.1 Methanobacteriaceae archaeon
AGCGAAGTTAATATTGGGATATCAATTGAGTATACTACAAAACCAAAATAATTGGTTGTTTTTCAATATATAGTTTTATAAATAGCACAATTAATTTTTAATTATTTTTAAAAACTTAAAATAAGTATTATGGAGGGCCCTTAACATTTAATAAAAGGGTGGGGGGTCAAAACGAGATTAAGGACCCTCTATAACCAATAAATGGTTACCTTGATATGTATTGATATTTTAATCTAATAAGGCCCTTAGATATTATAATTTATATTATGGAGTGAGAAGATACAATTTATAATGATCTAAGGGCAAATAACCAAATAAACTGGTTAAATTGATGTTTTTATTTCTTTTTAAATGTTAATATGAAGATTTTAAACATGATAGAAACCTCAGAAAATGGTTTTTATTCGTATGGAGGTGAACACCAAATTTTTTCTGAAGTATTCTAACAATAAATGAAATGGATATTCATGTGAAAATTAACCATCCCATAAATTCTTTTTTGTGATAGGCCTTAAAAGTAGTTTTTCCCAATTTAGGCCCAAATCATACACAAATTTCCAGTGTAACTAGTTTTAATATCATTTTATTAATTAAGATTTTATATTTTAGAAATTTAATTGAAATTAAATAATTTATATCTTTAAAAAGAAAAAAGGGCACTTAACATGCAGCAAAGGAGGTTAAATGAATAAGTGCCCTTTTTTATAACCAAATGGTTACTTTCAATTTGTAATTTGGCCGTCTCGAACTTCAATAGTCCTATCGGCCATGTCTGCCACATATGTTTCGTGTGTTACTAAGATTAAAGTAACATTCTCTGCTTTATGAATTTTTTTAAGAACAGCTAAAATCACATCGCCTGTTTTTGAATCAAGTGCTCCAGTAGGCTCATCGGCCAGAATTATGGATGGATGATTAACTAATGCTCGGGCAATGGCTACTCGCTGTCTTTCTCCTCCAGAAAGTTTGGTGGGGAACTGGTTAATTTTAGATGACAAATTAAGAGACTCTAAAATGCTATTGGCCCTTTTAATCATATCTTCATCACTTATATCTGTGTGGATCATGGGTATTTGTACATTTTCTGAGACAGTTAAATTGGGTATCAGGTTATGTAGCTGGAATATAAAACCGATTTCTTTAGACCTAAAATGGCTGAAATCCTTTTTTTCCATTAAGTCAAAGCCAGCAACATTTATGGATCCTTCATCGGCTTGATCCAGCGCACCTAACATATTTAATAGTGTTGATTTGCCGGATCCTGAAGGTCCAATAATGGAAACAAACTCTCCTTTTTTAATTTCCAGATTTAGATTGTCTAAAGCAATTGTATTTCCGTGGTCATACAATTTTATTAGATTTTTGATTTCAATTATATTTTTATTCATAGCGCAACGCCTCGGTAGGTGCTAATCGGGAAGCCCGATATGCAGGATATAGTCCACCAATTACTCCCATTAAAAGACCTATTCCTAATGCTTTGAGGAATAATGTCAACGAATATGTTGGTTGAATGAATTGTAGTATGTTAAACAAACTTAATATCTCAACAACACCCACTCCAATTAATATTCCAACAATAGATGCTATTAGGGCCAGTATCAATGATTCTCCTATTATCATTACCATTACCCACTTTTTAGTCCAACCTACAGCTTTTAATACTCCAATTTCTCTGGTTCTTTCTGAAACTGATTTAAGCATGGTAATTACAACTATTATTCCTCCAATAAGGATGGCCAATAGTGAAATTCCCCAAACTGCGGATTTTATTATGTCCAGACTGGAGTTCATTCTATCCATTCCGGAGAGGGAGGTGGAAGTTGACAAATCACTGTATTTGCTTTCGATGCTTTGTGCTGTTTTATCAGCATTGCTGCTGTCGTTGGTTTTAACGAGAATAGAGGAAACTTTTCCAGTATTATTAGTGATGTTTTGAAGAGTGGTCAATGACATTATAATACCATTGTCTTGCATAGTTTCTCCAGTTTCATAAATTCCAACTATTTTAAAAGTCTGATTGGAAATGCTTACTGTATCCCCAATTGTTTTATTCTGATTATCGGCTGCAGTTTTACCTATTACCACTTCATTTGCGCTGGAATATGCGGAACCATTAGTAACTTTTACATCATACATTTCGAGATTTTTGGAATCAATTCCCAATACTGTTGTTGGCATTCTCATACTGGGCTGGTCAGGGTTGGAACTGCTTGGCTGCTGGTCGGTATTATTCGTACTATCATCTGAAATACTGGATCTTAGAACCCCCGCAACACTTTCTACACCTGAAATTTGGGCTATTTTATTAACCGTTGTTTCATTAATCAACTGCTGACTTCCCCCAAAACCTCCTGGTCCTCCGCCCTGACCATTGGGGCTGGCTGAAACCACTGAAAAATCTGCTGCACCTGCGGTAAGAGCTTGTTCAGTGGACGTAGATAGTCCATCTGTAACCAGCCCCAACCCCAGGATGGTGGCAATTCCTATGGCAATTCCAATCATGGCCAAGGAACTTCTGGCTTTGTTTCTAAAAATATTTTTTAGAATTAAATTTCTATATTTCATACTTCTTTTCTAAAAAAGACCTTAAAAGTAGTTTTTCCCAATTTAGACCCAACTTTTACCTTAATTATACATTAATTATGCACAAATTGGAATGGTTATGAAAAAATTTACTAAGGTACAATCGTGAACTTATAAAATAAACATTCAAAATAAAAAATTAATATAATAACTAATTATTTATTATTTATTCATGATATCAACGTCTGGTCAACTTAAATAATATGATAAGTGCAATTAACTGCACTATATTAATTAATGTTAAGGGTAACCTAGGATGATTAATTTCAGAGCCTGGTGGCGGGCCTGGCATTGTAAATTGTAATGCGGCAAATATTACTGAAATAACGTTTTGGAATAGTAAAAGCATGGAAAAGATAATTAGGCCCACAGTAAAGTCGGATTTGATTTCTTCATAAGTTTTCCAATAGGAATACATTAGAACTAGGAGCAGGGCAATATTTGCTAGCCCAATTACTAAAGCCACAACTGATAATTCTATAAAGTGCCAAAATCCATCTATAATCATAATTTTTCCCCATCAATGTCCAGTTTTTGCCAGATTTCTTTAAAATCTGCGTAATTTTCAATTATTTTGTCTGAAAGAAAATAAAGATCTCCATATTTCCTTCCAGAAGAAGTGACTGCCTGATTTTCTTCCAAAACTTTTAAATGATGTCGCACTGTTTTGTAATTAAGATTTAATGATTCAGTTAATTGGTTAGCATTATGAGGCTTTTTATTTAATTCTATTATTATTCTTCCTCGATTAGGTCCCCCAGTGGAACCGGCAATCAGCCACCATAATAATTTTTTCATTTTTATCCCTAATCATAATAATCTTATTTAGCTACAGAATTTGAATAAAACCTAATAATATAATTATAATATGATATATAAGATTCATGGTATTAAAATATTATTCTTATCTTTCCTTATTTTCACTAATTCAAATACATAACCGCATTTTTCGCAAACAATGGCCTTGGTGATGGCATGTGAGAGGTGTTTATCCATCATTTTTCTTTGAATCGTTTTATCTTGACTTCACTATTTGGGACACTTTTTAAGTAATTCTTAATTTTCATTGTATCACCAATTAATTTAATACGAACTTCAGGATATTGTGATTAATTTTTTCCACAACATTATTTAACCAATTATTCTACCCGTTTTTTATTTAATTTTATATAAACTTATTTACTAATTAACACATAGTAGCATAATCCAGATTAAAATAAATATTGGTTTATTTAATAAATTTTCAGAACATGTCCATAACCAATTTATATCTAAACTATCCTTTTTTTAAAATCAGATCATTAACAAAAATTCAAGGTGAATCTATGAAAAATTTATCCAAGGAAATTGTAGGAAGGATTAAAGAAATAGCCCAACCAGTTAAGATAATGCATGTATGCGGATCTCACGAACATACTATCATGCACAACGGGATAAGAACACTACTTCCAAAAGAAGTGGAAGTAGTTGCCGGCCCTGGTTGCCCAGTTTGCTGTGTTCCGGCACGTGAAATTGATGAATGTCTAAAATTAGCCAAACAAGGAATCACCATAACAACTTTTGGTGACATGCTTAGGGTTCCGGGTTCTGAAAGTTCACTGGCCGAAGCTAGAGAGGATGGGGCTGATGTGAGGGTAGTATACGGAGTTAATAATGCAGTCGAAATCGCCAAAAAACTTGATAATGAAGTTGTATTCATGTCGGCAGGTTTTGAAACTACAGCACCCACTACTGCATCTGAAATATTAGCAGGACCTCCTGAAAATTTTTCTATACTATCTTGTCATCGTTTAATCCCACCGGCATTAAAATTTTTAATTGAATCTGGGGAAGTGAACTTAAATGCACTTATAGAACCGGGTCATGTTTCTACTATAATTGGAACCAAGCCGTACAATATATTTTCTGAAAAATATGGTATTCCTCAAGTTGTAGCAGGTTTTAATCCTCTAGATGTACTTATGGCTGTTTATATGATTTTAAGGCAGATTAAAGCTGGGAAAGCAGAAGTTCAAAATGAATATGAACGAGCAGTTCGAGAAGAAGGAAACCTAAAAGCCCAAAAATCATTGGAAGAAGTGTTTTATATAACCAGTAGAGAATGGAGAGGATTTCCCGAAATTCCAGATTCAGTTATGGAAGTTAGAGACGAATTTTCCCAATATGATGCACGTAAAAAATTCGATATAAAAGTGAAAAAGGTTAAAGAAGCACCCACAGGTTGTATATGTGGTCCTATTCTTCGTGGTGTGGCTCGCCCAGAAGAATGCAAATTATTTAAGGAAAAATGTAATCCTATGAATCCTATTGGGGCATGTATGGTTTCTAAAGAAGGAACCTGTAATATTGCCTATCGATATAGTTCTCTCAAATAAACTTCCTTTCTTATTAATTAAAATTCTATAATTTTTCATGATTAAGTTTATTCAATTACTGGTGAAATTATGAAATCTATTAAGGCCATTGCTCTGGATATTGATGGAACCATAACCGATCATACTCGTAAAGTTTGTATCAGTGCTATTGAGGCCATTAGAAAAGTAGAAAATGATGGAATACCTGTGGCTATAGTCACAGGAAATATATTGTGTTTTACAAGAGCAGTTTCTATATTTTTAGGTGCTACTGGGGGATTGGTGGCTGAAAATGGGGGAGTTATATTTTCTAATGGTGAGATGCAGGTATTGGGTGATATATCCAAGGCAGAAAAGGCCTATGAATTTTTAAAAAGGGATCCGAAAACTCAAAATTTGAACAGAGTCCAATTCTCTGATATGAGGGTATCTGAAATAGCTCTATTTAGAACCACCGATGGAAAAAATATCAGGGATGTTTTAACGGGTCAAGATGTGGAAGTTTACGACACCAAGTTTGCTCTTCATCTTACAGATCCTATGGTAAATAAAGGTAGCTCACTGGAGATAGTGGCCAGGGATATGGGAATTTCTGCAAAAAATATCATGGCTATAGGGGATAGTGAGAATGACATAGATTTTTTAAAGGCAGCGGGACATAAAGTTGCTGTAGCCAATGCAGATAAAGAATTAAAAGATCTAGCTGATTATGTAACCAGAAAATCATATGGTGATGGCGTAGCAGAGGCTATTGAACATTTTGTATTCTAATTTTTTTTTTAAAAAATTATATTATGGTTATTTTATAAATTAAAATCAACGAGATACAATATTTTAAAAATTATCAAAAATCTTCGGCGATGAACGGCTTTTTAACAAGGATTAAACAGATAATCATTAAAGATTACTATAAAAAAATTACTAGTTTATTTTCAAATTATAAATTGAGGGGTAAATATCATGGAAATTTTAGGAGCGCAGGCCCTTAAAGAGGCCAGTAAATACACTGAAATGGTTGAAATATTCGTGGAAAAGGAACAATCATTGCAACTTGATTTAAAAAGGGATAATATTGACTTTGCTAAAGATGATTCAACCATTGGTGTGGGAATAAGATTAATTATCGATGGAAAAATGGGATTTTCATACACCTCTAATCCTGAAGAAATAGAAAAAGCGGTCAAAAGAGCAGTTTCAAATTCAAAGGCTAATGAAAGGGATGAAAATTTTTCTCTAGCTTTTCCAAGTAAATATCCAATTGTAGAGGGTACTTATGATGAGGGATTCAAATCCCTGGAAGTTGATGATGCTGTAAATTTTGCTAGATCTATGTTAGATACTGTTGCAGAAGAAAAATGCGAACCTACATCTGGTGGATTCTCAACGGGTATGATGGAAACTTTAGTACTTAATTCCAATGGAGTAGAATGCAGTAACATATCCACTGGTTTTGGAGGGTATATTGCGGTTAATGCTGAAAAAGATGGTGAAAAATCAACAGCATATGATTCTAAAACTTCATGTTTCATGGATATTAATCCAGAAGAACTTGCCAAGCATGTATGCGGGATTGCAAAGGATTCTATTGGTGGAGAACATGTAAAAACTAAGGATATGGATGTTATTTTGGATTATCATGCGGCAGCAGGTCTTTTAGGAACTTTTATAAGCGCGATAAATGCTGATAATGTTCAGAGAGGAAGATCCATTCTGGCTGATAAAATTGGGGAAGAAGTTTTATCTCCTAATATCAGTATATTTGATGACGGTATCATGAAAAGTGGCCTTAATTCCTCAAGATGTGATGGTGAAGGAACTGCATCTGAAAAAACTACTATAATAAAAAATGGTGTTTTAAAAGGATTTATTTATGATTTGTATACTGCCAGTAAGGGAAAAACTTCCAGCACGGGAAATGGTAATAGGTCATCTTTTTCTGAAACTTCTACAGTTGGGGTAACTAATTTAGTTGTTGATTTTAATAATGAACGGGATTTATCTGAACTAAAAGATGCTATTTTAGTAACTGATGTTTTAGGAGCACATACGGCCAATCCCATATCTGGCGACTTTTCAGTTGAGGCTAATAATTCATTTATAATTAAAAATGGAGAAATCACTGCTCCTGTAAAAAAAGCCATGTTATCTGGTAACATATTTGAATCTTTAAAAACTGCAGAGGCCATTAAATCTCCGGTACGTCAATATGGTCCATTTGTCATACCTAAAATTTTATCACATAACATGAGGGTTGTAGGTTAAGTATCCTACTTAATTTATGAGGCTAATTTAGAATATAGGGAATTTAAATAGAATAAATAGGTGATATTGTGGAATGTCAAAATTATGGTCTTAATAGATCTATTGAACGGGAAAACCTCAACTTAAATCCTCTTCAAAGGGGAGGGGTTCTTTCTGCTGCTGCAAGAGAAGCACTTTATGATTTCGGCGATGGTTATAGTGTATGTGATTACTGTGCTGGAAGACTGGATGAAATTTCAAAACCGTCCATAGGTGGGTTTTTAGAGGATCTAGCGAAATTCATTAATGTAGATGCTGTAAGAACTGTGCATGGGGCCCGTGAAGGTAAATTTGCTATAATGCATGCTTTATGTGATAATGGTGATACTATTGTGTTAGATGGAAATGCTCATTATACATCTCATCTGGCAGCTGAGCGTAATCATTTGAAAATGATTGAGGTTCCCAGTACAGGAAGCCCTGAATTCGAAATAACTCCTGAAAAATACCAGGAAACTCTTGAAAATGCTTTAGATACACATGGTGAGATAAAATTAGCACTATTAACTCATGTTGATGGTAATTATGGTAATCTCACCAATGCTAAAAAAATAGGTAAAATATGTCAAGATGCGGGTGTCCCACTACTTTTAAACTGCGCTTATTCAATGGGCCGTCTCCCTATAGATGCAAAGGATCTTAATGTCGATTTTGTTGTTGGCAGTGGTCATAAAAGCATGGCGGCTTCAGGTCCTATTGGTGTTTTGGGAATGAAAGAAGAATGGGGGGATAAACTTCTTCAAAAATCACCAAGACATCAAAAAAAGGAAATTGAAATGCTTGGATGTACCAGTAGGGGCGCTCCGATTGCAACTTTAATGGCTTCCCTGCCTCACTTGATTGATAGGGTCAGCAAATGGGATGATGAAGTGGACAAGGCTAGAAATTTTGTGAGTCAAATGGAAGAAATAGAGGGTGTGATGCAAGTGGGATTACGCCCTACTAATCACGATTTAGTAAGATTTGAAACTCCTTTTTTCCATGAAATTGCACAAAAACATTCACGTAGAGGATTCTTCCTTTATGAAGAGCTGAAAAAACGGAAAATTGTTGGTATAAAAAGAGGACAAACTGAATGGTTTAAGTGTAGTGCTTATGGTATGACCGAAGAGCAAGTGGATTATATCGCGGCTTCCTTTAAAGAAATAGCTGAAAAATCGGGTAATTAAGTTAACAGTCTTTTTCTATCTGGAATAATAATGGAAGATATGATGATAATTCGGGAAATAGAATCAAAGTCCATTTTATCCAAAACAGGAATTCCAATAGCAGATTATGTGATAAATCCCTACGTGGGATGTACTCACTCTTGTAGGTTCTGTTACGCCCGTTTTATGAAGCGTTTCACAGGACATTCTGAAGAATGGGGAGATTTTCTGGACATTAAGATCAATGCCCCTGATTTAATCCCCCAAAATTCTTCCAGATACCAAGGCAAATACATATTTTTATCCTCAGTAACCGATCCTTACCTTCCTTTAGAAAAAAAATACCAGTTAACCCGGAAAATAATTGAAAAATTAATTCCTTTAAAGCCTATTTTAGGAATTCTCACTAAATCTAATCTAATTTTAAGGGATATTGATTTGATAAGACAGTTTGAAAAATCAGAAATAGGATTTTCCTTTTCAACCCTGGATGAAAAAATTAGAAAGAATGTGGAACCATTTGCATCCACAATTAAAAAGAGAATAAACGCTTTAAAAGAGTTTAATGAAGCCGGGATTAAAACTTATGTTTTTATAAGTCCTATTATGCCATATTTAACTGATTGGAAAGACATAATCCAAAAAACAAGAGATTATGTTGATTATTTCATGTTTGAAAATTTAAATATTGCCGGAACGGTCTGGGCATCGGTTAAAGATATTTTAGAAAAAGAATATCCTGATTTAAGTCCTAAATACAGGGAAATCTATTTTGAGGATAATAAATACTGGGAAATGGTGGAAGAAGAAATAATTCAGTACTGTGAAAAAGAAAAATTGGAATGCAAGATGTATTTCCACCACTAAATAATAATGAGACAAATTAAAGGAATAAGATAATGAACAATTCCGGAATATATTATAAAAAATTTGTCTCTAGTTCATCCCATTTTAATAACTGGGAACTGTAAGGATTCCTACACTTTTTATATTTGAATAACCAATAAATATACTATGAATATTCTTGAAGATCCCAAAGTCCAACAAATGATTCTAAGGAAAAATCTTTCAATATCTCGCCAAAAAATATACAGAACAGTACTAAGTAAAATATATGAATTAACCAGCCTAACACCATCAGAACTTATAAATGAGGCTAAAAATGAAGAAAAACCATATATTGAAAATAATCAAGCTGTTTTCTTAGATATTGACGATCGTAAAGTAAAAAAATATTTATATCAATATTATGCTTATCTGAAAAATCAAGATATTTGTGATGCCACTATTGACTATTACTTAAAAACATTAAGATCATTCTATAATGAATATGAAATCCAATTACCTAAAAATA
>JAUXXK010000023.1 GCA_030681145.1 Methanobacteriaceae archaeon
CTTTATGCACAACTACTAACTCTTTACTCATTAAATCTTTAACTTTAAGTTTTAATGCTTCCCCACCTGCTAAAAGAATATCTCTATGTGTAATTAGTCCTATTAGTTTTTTATTGTCTACTACTGGGACTCCACCTATATTAGCACGCACCATCTTAAGATTAGCAGCAGCAATCAAATCTTCGGGTGCAGAAACCACTAGCTCGGTTATCATGATGTCCCGCGCATACAAGTTTTTTATCATAGATTTATTTGTATTTGTAATCATATATTAAAATTGAGATTTCATAAAGTTAAATTACATTGTTTAAATTCAAACATTAAAATAAGTTAATTATTTAAAATTATCTAATTCATTATATTATTTTATATCTAGCTAATAACTGAGGGATAAAAATTGACACAGATTGAAAATGCTCGAAAAGGCCATATAACTCCTGAAATGGAGGAAGTGGCTAGAATTGAAGATATTGACATTAAAAAACTTATTAAAGGCTTAGCTAATGGTAATATAGTTATACCTTGCAATATAAACCGGGAATCAACTCCTTGTGCAGTTGGTGATGGATTAAGCACTAAAATTAATGCTAATGTAGGTTCTTCGTCAGAAATAGAGGACATTGATAATGAAATAGAAAAGGCAATTGTGGCAGTTCAACATGGGGCTCATGCTGTTATGGATCTTAGTACTGGAAACCATCTTAAACAGATAAGGAAATCTATTCTTGAAGCTATTGATGTTCCGGTAGGGACGGTACCTATTTATGAGGCGGGAGTAGCTGCCAGGTTAAGGGAAAAAACTATTATTGACATGACTGAAGATGATATGTTCCATGCCATTGAAAATCAGGCCAAAGAAGGTGTGGATTTCATGACTTTGCACTGCGGCATCACTCGTGATACAGTAAATAAACTCATTAGTGCGAAAAGAATAATGGGTGTTGTCAGCAGGGGTGGAGCTTTTTTAGCATCATGGATTAAACATAATGAGCAAGAAAATCCATTATATAAAAACTATGATTATTTGCTGGAAATTGCTTATGAATATGATATCACAATTAGTTTAGGGGATGGATTAAGGCCAGGATGTTTATCCGATGCAACAGATATTCCTCAAATCCAAGAATTAATTATTTTAGGAGATTTAGTTCAGAAAGCAAGAGATGCTGACGTACAGTGCATGGTTGAAGGTCCCGGTCACGTTCCTATGGATCAGATTGCGGCCAATATGAAAATACAAAAGACAATATGTAAAGGCGCTCCTTTCTATGTTTTAGGCCCTATTGTAACAGATATGGCTCCGGGATATGATCATATAACATCAGCCATTGGTGGTGCCATCGCGGCTTTTTCTGGAGCTAATTTCTTATGTTATGTCACTCCCTCGGAGCATTTATCAATTCCTGGATTGGAAGAAGTTAAAGAAGGAGTTATTGCATCTAAAATTGCAGCACAAGCTGCTGATGTGGCAAAAGGTTTGAACTATGCTTGGGAAAATGAGAGAAAAATGTCCCACGCTCGCAGAAACTTTGATTGGGAAAAACAGTTTGAACTATCCTTTGATTCTGAAAAACCGAAAAAATTTAGAAAAAACTGTTCAGTTGAAGAAGATGACATGTGTTCTATGTGTGGAGAATATTGTGCTCTCAGATTGGCCCGAGATGATTTCTAGAGATTATTAAACTCTTTATTCTAATAAATATATTTTTGTAAGTATAATTTTATGATACATCCATAAAATAATATAACAAAATCTACAAAATATAATAAGATGTTTTTAAGGGAGGTATTTTATGAACTTGGAACATATAGAAGGCCAAAACAAAGGGGAAATTCTCCTTTTTGCCTTAAGTACTTGTGGATGGTGCAAAAAAACACGAATGTTGTTAGAGGAAATTGGTGCTGCTTATGATTATATTTATGTTGATTTAACCGAAGGTGATGAGAGGAGCGATGTTTTGAAAAACATGAAAAAATGGAATAAATCTCTTTCTTTTCCTACACTTGTTATAAATAATGAAAAATCCATCACTGGCTTTGATAAAGAGGGTATCTTGGAGGCATTAAAATGAATTCGGGAGATAATAATTCCTCACAAGTGGATGTATATTATAATCAACTTAAAACTGAAGTGGAGATTTCGGGCTATCATTTAAACCCCGATGAGGATTTTACAAAGGAACTTTTATCTAGCATTTTAATTAACCAGCAGCGGTATGGTTATGGAGCATGCCCATGTCGCTTAGCCTCTGGAAAAAATGAAGAGGATCTAGACATAATATGTCCCTGTGATTATAGGGATCCGGATCTGGATGAGTATGGGGCTTGTTATTGTGGGTTGTATATTTCTGGAGAAATTTTAAGAGGTGAAAAAGAATTAAAACCTATTCCTGAGCGAAGAAATACTTTTGATGAGAAAAATGAATATTCTGAGATAAAATTAGATTCAAATGTTTTCAAATCATCTTTACAATTTCCTGTATGGCGATGTGGGGTTTGTGGATATTTATGTGCTAGAAAAGAACCTCCTGAGA
>JAUXXK010000024.1 GCA_030681145.1 Methanobacteriaceae archaeon
ATTTATGAAAATAAAATACCTGTTCCTCCAGAGGTAATTGAAATAGCGGATTTATTCAATAAAAATCCTTTAGATATGGCTCTTTACTATGGTGAAGATTTTGAATTACTTTTTTTAATCAAAAAAGATGGCATTGATGAGATTAAAGAGCATTTAAACTTACATGTTCTGGGCGAGGTCACAAGCACAGGTTGCATGGAAATTGTTAAAAGGAAAGGAATTACTGAAATACTACCTTCTGGAGGTTACCAACATTTAATTGATTAAATAATAGAATTATTGGTTTAATTGGGGTGAAATATTGAAAAAGGAAGCAATTCTTTATGAAAAAATTGGGACAAAAGCTAATTGCAATGTATGTAATCGTAGATGCCTAATTGCTTTAGGAAAAAGGGGTTTTTGTTTAACCCGAGAAAATCAAGATGGAATTTTATATGCCATTAACTATGGGGTTGTTTCGTCATCTGGTGTGGATCCTATAGAAAAAAAACCACTTTATCATTTTTACCCTGGTTCCAGTGTTTATTCCTTGGGCAGTGTAGGATGTAATTTAACTTGCAAGCACTGCCAAAATTGGAACATTGCTCGAGCGTCAGTGGAAAGTATTTATACAAGTGAAATTTTCCCAGAAACTTCTGTAAAGCTGGCTAAACAACATGAATGTCAATCTATGGCTTGGACTTATAATGAACCGGCAATGTGGATTGAATATACTTTAGATTCATCAAAAATAGCCCAAAAAAATAAATTAAAAACTATATATGTTACGAATGGGTACATGACTAAAGATGCTTTGGAACTCATAGGGCCTTATTTGGATGCGGCTAATATTGATTTAAAGGGCATGTCTGACCGTTTTTATCATGAAATATGTAATGCAAAATTAGGCCCGGTTTTAAAAAATATAAAATGGATGTACGATGAAGGAATTCATCTGGAAATAACTAATCTAATAATTCCCGGATACAATGACTCAGAAAAATATTTAAATGCACTGATTAAGTTCATGGTACAAGAAGTTGGACCTGAAGTTCCTTTGCACTTTACCAGATTTTTCCCTAATTATAAACTGGTAGATATTGCACCAACACCTATAGAAACATTGAAAAAGGCCAGAAAAATGGCCCAAGACGCTGGAATAAGATATGTGTATTTAGGCAACGTATCGGGCAGCGATGGAGAAAATACTTATTGTTATGAATGTGGCCAAATATTGATTGAAAGGAACGGTTATGGGTTGAAAGATTTTAAATTGGATAAAAGTGGAAAATGTCCATATTGTAGCACTGAAATCGATATAATGATTTAATTTTTAAAATGATTAAATTACTTTTCCTAAAAAAAAAATATGATTGATATCATTCAGATAAACTAACCCTTTCAAATTTTTCTTTTTTATCCAGGGGTTTGGTTGCGTCAACTCCGACCTTAGTAGTTGTTCCATCAGGCATAGCAGTGGGATCAAGAGATGAACCTCTAGCTCCTGGAACAATAAGAATGTCATCGTCTCCCTTTACACGTGTAGCCATAGCATATTCTAAATCTTCAGGATCAAAGATATTTACATCTTCATCAACCACTAAAACATGTTTTAAGGAGGGATGAGCAGCTAAAGCAGCCATTATAACATTTTTACCATCACCAGTTGTCTGTTTTTGTATTGAAACTGCAGCATGAAGCCAACAACATCCTCCCTCAGTTAAAACCACGTTTTGAACTGTGGGGACTGTATTTTGTACTGCTTTATATATTCTTGGTTCTTGAGGAAGGCCTTGCAATAGCTTGTGTTCAAAACCAGCTGGAAATATTGCATGATACATTGGATTATCCTTTAAATGCATTTTATCAAGTTTTATAACTGGTTCGTTTCTTACAACATCATAAGTATCAGTTAAATCTACAAATGGGCCTTCTTTAGCCCTTTTTGAAGCTAAAAGCTTACCTTCAAAAATTATTTCAGCATTAGGCACTTCTAGATTAGAATTTTCACACTTTACAAGCTTAATACCGCCCCCATGAAAACTATTAGCAACTTCCATTTCATCAGCAGTGATAGGTATGGATGTGGTTGTGGCTAGTAAAGTCGCGGGATTCATCCCGATTGCTATTGCTATATCTAAATCTTTTCCTAGAGCTTCAGCCCGCTGATAATAGGTATAAAGATGGCGGGGCACGATTCTAACTGCCAGGTGCTGATCATCTAGCACTAACATTCGATGTATGGACGCATTCCGTGATCCACTCTCTGGATCGCGGGCAACAATAACTCCTGCAGTTATATATGGCCCCCCGTCCCGTTTATAATGTGTTAGTATAGGAATTTTGCTTAAATCTGCTGAAAAGCTTTTATAATTTTTAGAAACTTTCTCAACATTAGTTATTGATTTTGGTGTTTCCATACCTTGAATAATTTTAGGAGTGATACCAACAATATCTGTATTTAAAGCTAGGGCTATCTTATCTCTAGTGTTACAGATACCAGAAATAATGGGAATAGAAGAATTTTTGATATTTTCAAGCAAAATTGTATCTTTAGGATGTTCCATAAGTATTTTTGCTGCTTCAAAAACGCTTGAAACTTCTTTTTCTATTTTTATGATCCCAAAATTTTTTTCCAAAATTTCTAAAAATTCTTTCATGATATCACCAGTGACGGATTATCAATCTTAATTAAATGATTAGATTACTTAAAATCAGTGGAGCTACTTTTTAATCTTTTTACCCGATTTTCTAGATCTTTATTTTCAATTCCAAGCATTTCAGCTGCTAAAACAGCAGCATTACCTCCGTTACCGACTCCAACTGTACCTACGGGTACGCCTGGAGGCATATTAACCATAGATAATAGTGCATCAAGACCACCCATTCCCATAGGACATGGTACTCCAATAACGGGCTTTTCACTAAGGGCAACTACAGCTCCGGTAACATGAGCTGAAAGCCCACTTATAGCAATGAAAAGTTTTACTTCATTCATATGTTCCATATACGCTTCAAAACGTTCTGGATACCTAATAGGAGATATTATATTCATATCATAACTTATACCCAGTCTATCCAGAAACATAGTAGTTTTCTTTGCAATTTTCATATCAGAATAGCTTCCAGGAATGACGGCAACCATGGGTATTTCTTTGTCGGCCCCTTCTTCGGTTTTTAAGGAATGAAACACTTTTTTTTCGATTTTGGGTAACTCAATTTTATTTGGCGCGTAATAATCTCCTTCAATATTGCCTACTAATTGACTTTCGTCTCTTTGAACTTTTTTGTAGTAATTTTCCCTAAGTTTTGAAATCCGATTTCTAACATTTTCATCATGTATTCCAATAATCTGAGCTGCCAGTAAAGCTCCATTGTCTCCCCTATCAATCCCTACGGTTGCTACTGGAGCTGGAAATGGCATTTGAGAAGATGCAAAGAGTGCATCTATGCCTCCTAGTTTAACATCAACTGGTACTCCTACTACGGGTCTGTGAGTATTTGCTGCAATCATCCCTGGAAGATGGGCCGAAAGTCCGGCAATTCCAATGAAGACTTCAACTCCTTGGCGAGTAGATTCTATTACGATTTGTTTTACTTTTTCATGGGTACGGTGCGCAGATGCGACTCTAATATCGTAAGCAAGTTCTAATTGTTCTAAAATCTCTAAAGACTTTTCCGCTATTTTAAAATCGGAAGCACTTCCTAATAATATCATAATTTTAGGCTTCATGGTAATTTCCCCTGTTAGTAACAATAAAATGTTAAATTTTGTGGTTGATCTTTTTATACTATAATCTTTCTGCAATTTATTACTATAAACATATTTTTCGACTTAAAACCATTAATTTATTATATATCAACACATTATTTAAGTAAGTTGATTAACTAAGAAAAGTGAATATAGTTTGTCGATGATTAATATTATTTCATCAAATTATGATAGAATCTCATATTACATTATATCCTTAAAAACCTTTAAAAAAGTTTTTCATAATTGTATTCAGCAGATTTTTAGCAATATTTT
>JAUXXK010000025.1 GCA_030681145.1 Methanobacteriaceae archaeon
ATTTATCTTTTACTATTTGATTTTCTTGAATTAAAAATAGTTAAAATTAAAGTAATTAATAAATCAAAGTTGTTTTTTCCCCTCTTCCCCCTAATATTTTGTTAATATAAATTTAATGAACTTAAATGTAGTGAAATTCAAAATTATCATTATAAAATAAATTCAAATAAGATTAATACTAATATCATGTTAAAGACCCATTAATATCTTATTATTGTTTATTTAGTATTAATGAATATGTATCATACCAATAAAATTAATCCCCCGATTTTTTTAAATCGTTGATATGTGAAACTTTTTTCTCACTGATTCCGTCATAATATACATCTTCAATATCAATGAATTTTCTAAAATTGGATTCTAAGACTTTTTCTTCATAGACATGAGATATCAAACCAGGCAATCCCCCAATCATAAATATTCCAGTTCCAGTTCGCCAGTCAAACCCCATATCAGATAATATGCTTGCATTGGCCCCATCAATATTCATTTTGATGCCTTTCTTTTCTAGAAGAATATCTTGAACTTTCAAAGCAAGAAGAGTATGGCGTCCTAAAAAATCATTTTTCTGAGCTATATCCATAAGTTTAACAGCACGTGGATCTTCGTTGTGATAACGGTGCCCAAAACCTGGCACTTTAGCACCTTTTTTTAAGTAATAATCCACAAATCTTTGAGCCATGTTAAATAAATCATTTTCAGAATCAAATCTATGAATAGCTTCTTGAAATGCCATCATAGATCTTTCAATCGCCCCGGCATGGTTTTTTCCAAAAGCAAGAAGGCCTCCAGCAATGCAAGCATGTACAGGAGATCCTGCCGATGCAATCATCCGGGCAGCTTGAGTACTGGGCGGAGTGATTCCATGGTCACAGAATGAAACCAATACTGAACTTAGCATCTTTGATTCTTTTTTAGATGGCATTTCTCCTTTGATTAATAAATAAACCATTTCAGGAAAAGATACACTACCAATTAAGTCTTCTTGAGGATATCCTCTAGTTATTATACGATTTGGTTCCACCTTGGTAATGGCTGTTCTCCATTTGGGGTTGCTAATCTTGAAAACTTTCTCTAGTGACTCTCTTCCTATTGCCATGATTACCACCTAATATTTGGTGAATATCTTTTTTAATCTAATTAAGTCAAAAAATGCTATTATGTATATAACGATAATTTCCCCGATAATTGAACCCTTATGAATATGATATATAAATCATGGTAAATTATGATTTAACTTCTTTAAAAGAAATTATACGTAGAATTAATATTCTAAAATCCATATAATTACTTACGGCAAAATATGTGATTTCAATTGAAGAAATTATAAATTTATTATCTGAGTTTTTATACCATTACATTTATATTTATTAGTTCTATTTCTTGTTACTTCAGTTTATTTAAAAATCTTTCTATTTATTTAGAATATTTAATAGAAACTTCTAAATTATTTAATACTCAATTAAAGCCCTTCTTGGTTCTACGCAG
>JAUXXK010000031.1 GCA_030681145.1 Methanobacteriaceae archaeon
TTTTATCTTAAGCGAAAGATTTAATAGTTTTGTTATTAGATTTAAAAAAGAAACATGTTATGTGTAAATTTTCTTATGTTTCGACTGTTACTCCATTAAAAATAACTACCAATTTATTATAAATAATATTTTAAGATAATATAACAGATTATTTATAAGGATTTAATATCCAATAAATATATAATAAAATATAATAAAAAATTAAGAGTAACCAGATGAATATCTATTTTATGTTTACTAATCACATTTTTTTAAAGTAATTAAAGGTGTTTCAATTGGATAAAATAAAAATAGCGATAATCGGCGTGGGTAATTGTGCAAGTTCTTTAATACAAGGAATACATTATTACAAAAACAAAAATAGTGAAGATGCTATCGGACTCATGCACTGGGACATAGGTGGCTATAAACCAGAAGATATTGAAGTCGTGGCTGCTTTTGATGTAGACAAGCGAAAAGTTGGAAAAGACGTTAGCAGTGCCATCTTTGCACGTCCTAACTGCACCAAAGTTTTCTACCCAGACGTGCCAGAAAGTGGAATCATAGTATCTATGGGACATAAGCTAGATGGCGTAGCCCCTCATATGAATGACTTTGATAATGAATACACCTTTGTTCTGGCTGAAAAAGAGCCTGCTAATGTTGTCAATGTTTTAAAAGAAAGTGGGGCGGAAATTCTATTAAATTATTTACCCGTGGGTTCTGAAGAAGCCACTAAATTCTATGCACAGTGTGCTTTAGATGCCGGTGTAGCATTTATTAACAATATGCCCGTTTTCATAGCCAGTAACCCTGAATGGGCTGATAAATTCCAAGAAAAAGGAATACCCATTGTGGGAGATGATATTAAGGCCCAAATTGGTGCTACCATAACTCATAGGACACTGGCCAATTTATTTAAAGATCGTGGTGTAAAATTAGACCATACTTATCAGATTAACACAGGTGGAAATACTGATTTCCTTAATATGCTAAACCGAACCAGGTTGGATTCCAAAAAAGAATCTAAAACTGAAGCTGTGCAATCTGTTCTGGGAGAAAGAATGGATCCCCACGATATACATATTGGACCTAGTGATTATGTGCCCTGGCAGGAAGACAATAAAGTATGTTTCTTAAGGATGGAAGGAAAAACTTTTGGAGATATCCCCATGAATATTGAATTAAGGCTCAGTGTTGAAGATTCACCAAATTCCGCCGGATGTGTTATTGACGCAATTAGATGCTGCAAATTGGGATTAGAGCGAGGAATAAGTGGACCTCTAACTTCCATATCATCATATACAATGAAACATCCTCCAGTGCAGTTTACAGACGATAAAGCTTTCAAGTTGGTAAATGATTTTATTGAAGGAAAATTAGAAAGATAAAAGAATTTAATTATCTTTTTTAATTTTTATCTTAAATCTATTTTTTCAAATATCTTAAATATAAATTTTAAATATTAATTGGTTGAATTATTTAATTAAAAACAAAAATATTAAAATAAAAAAATTAAGTAGTTAAGTAAAATCAATCTTCTTTAACTTCAATGCATGTGTTAGGACAAACATCCATACATACTTCACATTCATTGCATTCTTCTACGTTTTGCACCTTTATTTTTTCTCCATCAATTATCAGGATTTCCATGGGACAAACATCAACACATTCTCCACATTCTGCTCCATCACAGTTTCCTTCATCTATAATTACTTTTGGCATAATATCTCCTTTTATTTGTTTAAAATTCGTTAAATTGGTTTGTATTAATTAAACAATATTTCAGTATCAAAATTTATAGCAATATGATACAATAAAGTTAGTTGGAATTAAACACATATAACTATATTCTTTCTATATTCTTTCTATATTCATTTCTAGTTTTAGCGTAATACAAATAATTAAAATAATATCATAATAACTTAATTGTCATTAAAATAAATAGGTCATACTTCTAAAAAAAATTAACACTTATCAATAATAAAGGAATAAGTAATTGAGAAGTATATATGGTAGTTTCGACTATTTAATATAGATAATCTATTATAATTTAAATATAATAATTTAATGTTTGTGAGGGTCACAATGAAAGGAATAAAAATTATGGAGACTGCATTCCGAGACGCACACCAGTCTCTTCTGGCGACCCGGATGAGAACTGAAGATATGCTCCCTATTGCTGAAAAAATGGACCAAATCGGATTTTTCTCACTGGAAGCCTGGGGTGGTGCCACATTCGATACTTGTATAAGATATCTGAACGAAGATCCCTGGGAAAGAATAAGAAGTTTGAAAGAGCATGTAAAGAAGACACCCCTCCAGATGCTCCTTAGGGGACAAAACCTGGTGGGATATAAACATTACCCAGACGATATAGTAAAAAAATTTGTGGAAAAGTCCTATGAAAATGGAGTAGATGTTTTCCGAATTTTTGATGCTTTAAATGATATTCGAAATATGGAATACCCCATTAAAATAGCTAAAGAACAGGACGCTCATGTTCAAGGCGTAATCAGTTATACCATCAGCCCATTCCACACACTTGAAAAATATGTGGAAATTGCCAAAGAATTAGAAGCAAGAGACTGTGATTCCGTAGCCATAAAAGATATGGCAGGATTGATTTCACCACATGATACCTATGAACTAATTAAAGCTCTTAAAGAAGAAACAGACCTCATGGTAAATCTACATTGCCATTGTACTAGTGGTATGACCTCTATGAGCTACTATGCTGCATGTGAAGCAGGTGTGGATATTTTAGATACCGCAATATCTCCACTTTCAGGAGGAACATCACAACCGCCAACTGAAAGTATAGTGGCAGCTCTTAAAAATACCCCATATGAAACTGGTCTAGATTTAGCTCTACTAAACATTATTAAAAAGTATTTTGAAGATATTCGAAAAAAATATAGCAGCATATTAGACCCAATTGCAGAACAAATTGATACAGATGTCCTTATATACCAGATACCTGGCGGAATGCTTTCCAATTTGGTTTCTCAGCTTAAAGACCAAAATGCTTTAGATAGATATGAAGATGTGCTAATAGAAATGCCACATGTTAGAGCCGAAATGGGTTATCCCCCATTGGTAACACCCACCAGCCAAATTGTTGGTATTCAAGCAGTTATGAATGTTCTGGGCGGTGAAAGGTATAAAATGGTTTCTAATGAGGTTAAAGATTATTTCAAAGGATTTTACGGGAAGCCCCCGGCCCCAGTAGATGAAAAAATAGCCAAAAAAATTATTGGCGATGAAAAACCTATTGAATGCCGACCAGCTGATATTTTAGAACCTCAATACAAAAGATATGAGAAAGAAGGGAAAGAAATGGGGATTATCCACAAAGAAGAAGATATTTTAACATATGCAC
>JAUXXK010000046.1 GCA_030681145.1 Methanobacteriaceae archaeon
TTTTATATGTTTTCCACTACATGGATGGGGATAACTCTTTATTTTTTATGGGCAATAATCATTATACGAATAATACAAATATTAATCCCTATTCCTCTGGAAATGGCCGGTTTAGTTATTATTGTTTTGGTGTCTATAATAAGTGCATATTCACTAATTAATGCGCATAATATATTTGAAAAAAAAGTAACCATACCCCTTAAAAACTTAAAGCACCCTCTTAAATTGGTACAACTTTCAGATGTTCATATAGGTTCTGTAAGAAATTCAGGATTTTTAAAAAGAGTTGTTAGTAAGATTGAAGAGATTAATCCGGATGCGGTTTTAATAACTGGGGATCTGGCTGATGGTAGTTCTACCATATACGAAAATAGTTTTTATCCATTTAAAAAGCTTAAAATGCCCATATTTTTCACATCGGGCAATCATGATGGATACTCTGGAATAGAAAATGTCTCTAAAGCTTTAAAAAATGCTTCTATCCATGTTCTAAATAATGAAATGGTTGAATTTAAGGACATCCAGATTATTGGGGTATCTTACTCAATGAAAAATGAAAATTTAAAAAATGCTCTTGTTGACATAAAATTTGATCAAAAAAAACCATCTGTTTTAATGTATCATTTACCTTCTGAATGGGATGTAGCACGTAAAAATGGGATCAATATTCAATTATCTGGTCATACTCACCATGGACAATTTTATCCGTTTAATTTGATTGTAAAATTAATTTTTCCTTATTTAGGAGGATTATATCAAAAAGAAAACGACTATTTATATGTTTCACCTGGCACTGGAACATGGGGCCCACCAATGAGACTAGGGTCTCGTAATGAAATTACATTAATCGAATTAAATACGGCATATTAATTATTGAATTCTATATTTTTCTAAAATAAAAATAAAAAATAGATTGTTAATTATCAGTTATATGTAATATTATTTTCTTTTTTGCATGCCAAAAAAGTTTATAGCACTAATCAAATCTCTGAAAGCTTCGATTTCCTTTTCAATTACTTCTTCTCGGGTAAGTGTGCTACTCATTTCTCCATCAACTGTGAGTTTATCCGGTCCACGAGCTACTAAACGGTCTACTCCATCTTTACTTAATATTTTTTGTGCTTCAGCATCTTGCACAAAAGATCGACCGGGCAGGATGATTGTTTCTTTAAGTTCTGTTAAATCAGCATTTTTTAGATCTTCCATGGTTATAAGACAACCAATATCCTTTTCCACCGCATAAACATTTATTTTATCCCCTGCATCAAGGTTATCGATTATGCGTTGAATATACGGTGCTGCAATTTTACTGGTAAGAATGGTGGCTTCTCCAGTTATTTCAGGCATAAACTGTAAAAATACTTTATTTTTGTCTAAAGATATTGCAAAAGGCGCTTCTGTTTCAGGATCACAAACTGGTGTTCCAGTAACTCTTAAATCAAATTCTTGGTTAATTTCTCTCACTAACGCTTCAAATTCCTGAATGGTGTGTGGTTCAATATCTTTAATAATAGGTTCATTACCCAATATAAGTCCCTGATGTGTGTAATTTGCAAATCTCATCAATATAAGTGCTTCAGCACCCCAATTTTCTAATTTAATGCAAGTTTCCTTTAAAACATCACCATCATTAACTCCGGGTATGATTACCGCAGCCGCATGAACTTCACAACTTTCTGAGAATCTTTTAAATGCATTTATTGATACTTCTGGATTTGGATCAGACATCCATCTTTTTCTTAGCAGGGCATCTGTGGCAAATAAGGTGAAAGTTATTTCATCCACACCATGATTTATTAGGTTAGAGGCCATTTTAACATCGTCTATTCCTTTTCCACTGGTATAACCCAGGTGCATAGGTATATCAAACTGATTAAATGTGGCAGTTAATTCTTCAAGTTGAGGATAACAACTTACATCTCCGCCTCCACTAATATTAATTTTAAGATTTTTATCATGAAACTCTCCCATCATTAATGTATTCTGAACCATACTGGCTACAACATATGGTGGTATAAAATCGTTTTTTGTTTCGGCTACTCCATCACTGCAGGTTTCACATCCTATTGTGTTCGGTGAACAATTTTTACAACCTAAAGGTGAAAAATCTTTCACTTTTCGAAAATAACAGTATTTACAGAATCCTCGGCAGTCTTTTCCAGGAATACCACCCACATCAGCTATTATTTGCATGATTCATTTTTGGGTTTTATTAAAATAAATAACTTTGTATTTAATTCCTCGATAAAAAATTCATTTTAGTTTTATTATTATTTAAAAATATTAAAATGTTATAAATTCTTTAAAATCTTTAAAAGTTAAAATTATAAACTAATTAACTTAAATAAATAAAAATATAAATCTTTTTATTAATTAAATCAAAATTAATTAATAATATTCAAAAATATCTAAAAAATAATGAATTATAAGATTTTAAAAAAAGTATTAATGGTCAGGCAGTTAAACCGTTTCAAAGTAAAAGTTTACTGCATATAAATCTTTCTACTTGAGTCAGAAAGAAAGTTTAATACTATATTTGAAATAAATTGAGGTTCGTATACTAACTAAAGTGTCAAATGCACTTCCTTCAAAGCAAACTTTTTTTAAAATGCATCAAGATGCAGTTGCTTTCGGAGGAAAGTATACAAATTTAATTGTTAGGAGGGAAAAAATGGCGAAGTTTGATGATAAGATCGACTTGTACGATGATAGGGGTAACCTCGTCGAAGAACAAGTACCACTAGAAGCTCTAAGTCCACTACGTAACCCAGCTATTAAAAGTATTGTTCAAGGTATTAAAAGAACAGTAGCTGTGAACTTAGAAGGTATAGAAAACGCCTTAAAGGCCGCCAAAGTTGGTGGACCTGCCTGTAAGATATTGGGTAGGGAAATTGAACTTGATATCGTGGGTAATGCAGAAGCAATTGCTGCTGCCGCTAAAGACATGATCCAAGTAACTGAGGGTGACGACACCAAGGTAGAATTACTTTCTGGTGGAAAGAAAGCTTTAGTACAATTACCAAGTGCTAGATTTGAAGCTGCTGCAGAATACTCTGCTGCCCCATTAGTTACGGCAAATGCGTTTGTTCAAGCGTTAATCAACCAGTTTGATGTCAGTATGTACGATGCAAACATGATTAAGGCAGCCGTTCTGGGAAGATACCCACAATCTGTAGAATACATGGGTGCTAACATTGCTACCATGCTTGATATTCCACAGAAACTGGAAGGTCCTGGATACGCACTAAGAAACATCATGGTGAACCACGTGGTTGCTACCACTTTGAAAAACACTATGCAGTCTGCTGCTCTATCAAGTATTTTAGAACAAGCCGCTATGTTTGAAATGGGTGATGCTGTAGGGGCATTTGAAAGAATGCACTTATTAGGATTAGCTTACCAAGGTATGAACGCTGATAACATAGTATATGACTTGGTCAAATCTAATGGTGCCGAAGGTACTGTAGGATCTGTAATTGCAGACGTTGTTGACAGAGCTGCTGCAGACAAAGTTATTGGTGTAGAAAAAGATCTAAACGGATTTAAAGTATATGGAACTGACGACTTAGCTAAATGGAACGCTTATGCTGCAGCTGGTGTAATGGCCGCTACCATGGTAAACCAAGGTGCTGCTCGTGCTGCTCAAGGTGTATCATCCACTCTATTATACTACAATGATTCACTTGAATTCGAAACAGGATTACCAAGCGTAGACTTCGGTAGAACTGAGGGTGTAGCTGTAGGATTCTCTTTCTTCAGTCACTCTATTTACGGTGGTGGAGGTCCTGGTATCTTTAACGGAAACCACATCGTGACAAGACACAGTAAAGGATTTGCTATACCGTGCGTAGCCGCTGCAATGGCTCTTGACGCAGGTACTCAGATGTTCTCCCCTGAAGCAACTTCTGGACTAATCAAAGAAGTGTTCAGCCAAGTGGACGAATTCCGAGAACCACTTAAATATGTCGTTGAGGCAGCTGCCGACATAAAAGGCGACATTTAAATAATCTCACTATTTTTGGGAGATACTAACTAATGAATATAATTTTCCCGAAAAGGATTCTAGGAACAGATACAACGGATATACTGACGAATGATCTAAATAATTTTGTTAATATCAAAAGAATGGTCATTCAAAGACAAAGACTCCCTCCAGCAAATGCCAATCATATTGACATGATAACTCATGTTAGAGGAGAGAAAAACGATTTACCCGTAAAAAACCAACGAATTCTTTTGGAAATTGTTGAACTAGAGACTATTACAAAAAAAGAGGTAATTTGAATGATTGGCAAATGCACTCATGTTGTAGACTGTAGAGAAGCAATGGGTATGGGTGAAGGAGGCGGTATAGCTCAGAGGGGTACTTTTGCTGAATGTGGTAGTGAAATACTTGCTGTGGCCATGTCCCCTGGAAAGCGTCATATTACTAAACCTGTTTGTGAAATAACTTTTGCTTTAAGAGAAGCAAACTTAATGACCAGTACTCTAGTGTTAAATGCTGGAGCTGGAATTCCTCAAGATGCTCCAAATTCTGGTACAGGTAGTTTATTTGGATTAACTCCAAAAGAAATTGAGCAAATGAAAAGACATAAGGTTATTGTGGTTCATTTGGGTGGTGTGAAGCATCACATTACTTATAAAGCCCGTTTGATACTGCGAAATGTTGATAAACCCTGTGTTATTATTTGTGAATACCCTGTTGATTTTGAGGATTTTGCAAAAATAGGTGTAAAAACACGATTAGTAATGCCTGAAAACCCTAAAACTAATGGGAAAATAGTTGATATTGTTAGTGGTGTGATAAGAGGAGAAACTTGTCCCCAGGAAAAATTAGATGAGATTATTAGAAAAGTTAAGTTAGCATTAGGAGGTGCATGATATGGCACAATTTTATCCCGGAACTACAAAGGTTGCCCAAAATAGAAGAAACTTCTGTAACCCAGAATATGATTTAGAAAAATTGAGGGAGATCTCTGACGAAGATGTAGTAAAAATCTTAGGTCACAGAGCTCCTGGTGAGGAATATCCTAGCGTCCACCCACCACTAGAAGAAATGGACGAACCAGAAGATGCAATAAGAGAGCTAGTAGAACCTATTGACGGTGCTAAAGCTGGAGACCGGACCAGGTATATCCAGTTTACCGACTCTATGTACTTTGCTCCTGCACAACCATTCACCCGATCTCGAGCTTATGTAAGCCGATACCGAGGTGCAGATGCAGGTACTCTATCTGGACGACAGATTATCGAAATCAGAGAAAGAGATTTGGAAAAAATATCCAAAGAACTACTAGAAACTGAATTCTTTGACCCTGCTAGAACAGGTGTAAGAGGAGCATCAGTACACGGACACTCTTTAAGACTTGACGAAGATGGTATGATGTTTGACATGCTTCGAAGACAAGTTTTCGATAAAGAAACTGGAAAAGTTGAAATGGTTAAGGACCAAATTGGTGTTGAACTCGACGAACCAGTATCTTTAGGTGAACCACTGGACGAAGAGACTTTAATGAACAAAACCACCATATATAGGGTAGATGGAGAAGCCTACAAGGATGACAAAGACGCAGTAGAAGTTCTACACAGAATTCACGTCTTAAGATCCGAAGGTGGATACTGCCCAGAATAATTAGGGGAGGTAATGATTATGGCTGACAAAAAGTTCATAACTGCATTAAAGAAAAAATTTGAAGAATCCCCAGAAGAAAAGAAAACATCTTTCTACAATTTCGGTGGATGGAAACAATCTGAGCGAAAAACTCAGTTTGTTAAAGAAGGTAAGGAAATAGCCGCTAAACGTGGAATACCAATGTACAATCCGGATGTTGGTACTCCATTAGGACAGCGTGCTTTAATGCCATACCAAGTTTCTACCACCGACACTTACGTAGAAGGTGACGATCTTCACTTCGTAAACAATGCTGCTATGCAGCAAATGGCAGATGATATTAAAAGAACCGTAATAGTAGGTTTAAACACTGCCCACAATGTTATAGAAAAAAGGTTAGGTAAAGAAGTAACCCCTGAAACTATTACTCACTACTTGGAAACTGTAAACCACGCAATGCCTGGTGCTGCTGTTGTACAAGAACACATGGTTGAAACTGAACCAGCTTTAGTGGCTGACAGTTACGTAAAAGTTTTCACTGGTAATGATGAAATTGCTTCAGAAATTGACCCAGCTTTCGTCCTTGACATTAACAAAATGTTCTCTGACGAACAAGCTGAAGTACTCAAAGCTGAAGTAGGTGACGGAATTTGGCAAGTTGTTAGAATTCCAACCATAGTTTCAAGAACTTGTGATGGTGCTACCACTTCTCGATGGTCTGCTATGCAAGTAGGTATGTCTATGATTTCTGCCTACAAGCAATGTGCAGGTGAAGCCGCAACTGGTGATTTCGCTTACGCTGCAAAACACGCAGAAGTTATTCACATGGGTACTTACTTACCTGTTAGAAGAGCAAGAGGAGAAAACGAACCTGGTGGAATTCCATTCGGTTACTTAGCTGACATATGTCAATCCTCAAGAGTAAACACAGACGACCCTGTAAGAGTAACTTTAGATGTTGTAGCTATGGGTGCAATGTTATACGATCAAATATGGTTAGGATCTTACATGTCTGGTGGAGTAGGATTCACACAATACGCTACCGCGGCGTACACTGACAATGTTCTTGACGACTTCACTTACTACGGTAAAGAGTACGTAGAAGACAAATTCGGTGGATTATGTGAAGCTCCTAATAATATGGATACTGTACTGGATGTAGGTACTGAAGTAACTTCCTATGCTCTTGAGCAATACGAAGAATACCCAGCTCTACTCGAAACCCAGTTCGGTGGTTCCCAACGTGCTTCTGTTGTTGCTGCCGCTGCCGGATGTTCCACTGCTTTTGCAACTGGAAACGCTCAAACCGGTTTAAGCGCATGGTACTTATCCATGTACTTGCACAAGGAACAACATTCCAGGCTAGGATTCTACGGTTACGATCTGCAAGATCAGTGTGGTGCATCCAACGTATTTTCCATTAGGAACGACGAAGGATTACCTCTTGAATTAAGAGGACCTAACTATCCTAACTACGCAATGAATGTAGGACACCAGGGTGAATACGCAGGTATCGCTCAGGCTCCACACGCTGCTCGAAAAGACACATTTGTATTTAACCCACTGGTTAAAATTGCATTTGCTGACGACAACTTAGCATTCGACTTCACCCAACCACGGGCTATGTTTGCTAAAGGAGCATTAAGAGAATTTGAACCAGCCGGAGAAAGAGCAATCATCTCTCCAGCGAAATAGGTGTTACGCAAACACCTATTTTTATTTTATTTTAAAAAGAAAATGGAGGAACAAATATGGACCCTATGATAACAGGATTAGGCGTTGTTGCTCTCATGGGAGCGGCTGCAACTATTGCTGGAGCAGCAGAGGATTTAGAATCTGATGTTGGTTCCATGAGTAACCCTAACTCTCAAGTTCAGCTAGCCCCTCAAATGGGACATTTACACAGAATGGTTAACAAGGCCGTTTCTGGTGAACCAGTTGCATATGGTACCTGGTGTGGTATCGCTGGTTCCGTTGCATTTGTACTCTTAGCTTTAAACGCACCCGCAATCATGGCCATTGCCGCAGGTGCATTCATTGCCGCATTAGTGCATACTACATATTCAGTAACATCTCACATGGGAAGGATTGTAAGTCAATCTCAATTTAACCAGCCTTTATTTATGGATGTTGTTGTTCAACATTTAGGACCGATCGCAGGTCACGGATTTATTGTAACATTTTGTATAGTAGGATTATCATATCTCATGACCTTACCAATACAAGGTTTAGGACATCCTTTCCCTCTGCCATTACTGGCCGTGCTATGGGGTATTACTATTGGAGCTATAGGCTCATCTACTGGTGATGTTCATTATGGTGCTGAAAGAGAGTACCAACAATACCCATTTGGTGGAGGTATACCTGTGGCTATACACGGGGACATTACTACTAAAGCTGAATTAGGTGTCAGAAATTCAATGGATGTTGTAAACTTCTGTGCTAAATACGGAGGGCCATTAACTGGTTTTGCATTTGGTGCTGTTGTATTTTTTAGCTTCTGGACTACCATTGTCTTCGGGTTAACCGGAGGAGTTATTGCTGGTCTCATTATCGTTTTATTATTGATAATTATGAACAACAGAATTGAAATGTTCGCCAGAAATACTTATGGACCATACAAGAAAGATTAAGGAGGATAAAAGATGGATCCATTAACATTAATTGGAGCTATAACCGTTGGAGGAATCCTTATAGGTGGAGGTGTACACTTCGTACCTGTGGGTGGAGCTCCTGCTGCTATAGCTACAGCAACTGGTGTAGGTACGGGTACTGCAATGTTGGCTTCTGGTGCAGGTTTAACTGGTTTAATAGCGGCCGCTGCTATGACTGGACAATCTCCATTTTTAATAATGGCTGCTGGAGCAGTAGGTTCTATGCTAATGATTGGAATTACCATGCTTGTTGGTAACCTTATCTACGTTTACGGTGTAGGCACAGTACCTGCTTCGGCAAAAGTAACTGTTGACCCTATCACAAGATTAAATCAAGAAAAATTCGTTACTCCCGGTACTGAAGGGCACGGAATACCAACCGTTTGTTTTGTAAGCGGTATTATTGGTGGTGCTTTAGGTGGTATTGGTGGAGGATTAATTTACTGGGCTCTTAACAGTGCGCTAAATGCATCCGGATTATCTTACGGTGCAGCTGGTGCAGCTGGAGTAGCTGCCATACTGGCAGTAAGTATTTTCTTTATCAATGCAGTTATTGCCTCATATAATATTGGAGGTACCATAGAAGGATTCCACGACCCTAAATTTAAGAGAGTTGGTCGAGGAATTGCAGCTTGTTTAATAGCTTCTGTGGTTATGGGAGCATTATCACTACTATTAATTCAAGGAGGTGTCTTCTAATGTCAGTAGCAGGAGGAGGACCCGCTGGAGCAGCAATTAGTCCTACTAAAACTATGGCTTTAGGTGTAATTGGTGGACTTTTAGGAATTTATGCTTCTACATTAAACCCGGTTCTTGGACCAGTATTTGCATCATTAGGTGCAGTATGTGCCATAATCTGGGGTGCTGACGCTATCAGGAGAGTTGCCAGTTACGGTTTAGGTACTGGTGTACCTTCTATAGGTTATATGTCATTAGCTATCGGTATTATTGGTGCTGTTGGAGGATTAGCTGGATCTTTATTACCTGGAGTACCTGTTATTCTCGGCCCTATATTTGGTTTAGTTTTAGCTATGATTTTAGGTTTAATTGTTGCCTTAATAGGTAAAAAAGTAGTAAAAATGAAAATACCCGTTTTAGAAAGATGCACTACTGAACTTTCAGGAGCTGCTGCTTTATCTGTATTAGGATTTTCTTCAGCAATTGCTGGAACTTATTCCATGCAGTTTATATTACCTACAGTCATATCTACAGGTTTCATTGGACTTCTGTTCATGATGAACACTATGGCTATTCAACACCCATTCAACGCATGTTTGGGGCCAAATGAAAATCAGGTTAGAACTTTAAAACTGGCTACTGCTACAGGATTTCTTTCTATGGCCGTAGTTGGACTATTAGTTACTGGAATTTCATTTGCAACCGCAGCATTCCCATACTGGGCTGGAATTGCCGTAGCATTAATAGGGGCTTTAGGATGGTTAATAGCTATTCGTGCATACATTAATGCATCATTTGAAGAAGCTGCATCTGTCAAATGGTCTGGGCTATGGCCTAAAGAAGAGGAGCACTAGGAGGAATCAAAATGGAAATGTTACCTTTAATTAAAGTAGTTCCTGAATACAATTTGGCCCTAGATCCCTCTACTGGTATGTTAGGGGCTGCTCTCGGAAGAGAAATTATAATTCTATCAATGGACGATATAAATACGCAGATAGCATCATTAGAAGCTACAGCAGATGATTTAATGGGCTCATTAGATCCAACAACCGTATCTGAAGGTTCTTATGCGGGCAGGGAAGGAGTATACATGACTGCCGGTAAATTAACCAATATGGTTTATGGATTTTTATTGGGTCTTATTCTGCTGGTTGCCATACTGTTATAGGAGGTGTTAATGTGACTGATAAAAAATCACCTGCAGAAGGATGGCCGGTAGTTAATGGGGATTACGTAGTTGGTGATCCTGAAAGCCCTGTTGCTGTTACTACTCTCGCTTCTCACAATGAAGACGTAGCTTTAGACGCAGGAGCTGCTATTGCCGGACCTTGCAAAACTGAAAACCTAGGTATTGAAAAGATGCTGGCCAATATTATTTCAAATCCTAACATCAGATTCTTAGTATTATGTGGATCTGAAGTACAGGGACATATCACTGGTCAAAGTATCGAAGCTCTGCATCAAAATGGTGTAGACCCAGATAAAAGAAGCATAGTCGGTGCTACTGGAGCGATTCCTTACGTTGAAAACATACCTGATGAAGGTATTGAAAGATTCCAACAACAACTGGAACTTGTTAACATGGTTGACGTGGAGGATGCTGCTTCTATTCAATCAAAAGTGAAAGAGTGTATTGAAAAAGACCCTGGTGCCTTTGAAGAAGAAGCTATGGTAATTGAAGTGGACGAAGGAGACGGGGACGAAGAAGAGGGCGAAGAAGTTAGGCCTGTTGCTCCTGAAACTGCTCTTATCGAAGCTAGAATGAGAAATATCCAGACTCAGATAAAGTTAATTGGTGCTACCAATAGAACTTTTGCGGGTATGTACAATGGTAAAGTTCAGGGAATTATGGTAGGACTAGCTTTCACCTTAACTCTGGGTATATTACTCTTTATATTATAAGCGGGAGGTTTGCTAAATGATTATATTATCAAATAAACCAAACGTACGTGGCATTAAAAAAGTCGCTGAAGATGTAAAATATCGAACTCAACTTATCGGCAGAGACGGTAGGCTGTTTGCTGGTTTAATTGCAACTAGAATTAGTGGAATGGCGTTGGGCTTTATTTTTGCTTTACTGCTAGTTGGAGTTCCAGCTCTATTAAAAATACTAGGGGTGTTTTAATTGTCTGAAGAAGAAAAAACAACAATACCTCGTGTAATAGTCTCTGCTGACGAATATAACAAAACCAATGAACGATTAGATGATATTGAAGAAAAAGTCGAATTCACTGTTGGTGAATATTCTCAAAGACTAGGTCAACAAATTGGTAGAGATATTGGTATTTTATATGGTATTATAATAGGATTAATAATCCTGTTTGTAACTTACAGACTCTTTGCTATTGGGGCATTTCTGTCCTTATTGGGAATGAGTTAGCATTTGGAGGTTTACGTATGTTTAGGTTTGACAAAGAACAAGTTTTAATAGATGTTGCAGGTGTCGAGGTTGGAGGTCAACCTGGTGAATATCCAACTGTCCTTGCAGGAACTATATTTTATGGCGGACACAAGATTATAAGTGATGAAAAAGCTGGTGTTTTTGACAAAGACAAAGCAGAAGGACTAATCAAGGACATGGAAGAAATGGCTGATGTAACTGGAAACCCTTGCATTGTCCAAACTTTCGGTGCTACACCAGAAGCCATCGTCAAATACCTGGAATTTGTAGGTGACATATGTGATGCACCTTTCATGATAGATTCTACTTCAGCTGAAGCCAAAATCGATGGTGCAAAATATGCTCACGATGCTGGATTATCTGAAAGAGCTATCTATAATTCCATAAACATGGCTTCTGAACAAAACGAACTCGACGCTGTTAAAGAAACTGATATTTCTGCATCCATTGTTTTAGGTTTCAACCCTATGGAACCAGGAGTTGAAGGTAAACTCAACATCTGGGAAAATGGTGGAAGTGTACTGGACAAAGGACTTTTAGAAATGTCTGAAGAATGTGGAATCACCAAACCATTCATGGATGTTGCTATTACTCCATTAGGTCAAGGTGCAGGTCCTGCTTGCCGAACTTCTTTTGCTGTTAAAAGCAAATGGGGTTACCCTGTTGGAAGTGGTATTCACAACGTACCATCCGCATGGGATTGGTTAAGAGGATACAAAAAAGAACACAAAGAAGCTTGGCCTGTTTGTGATATTGGTTCCAATATCGTTCAACAAATGGCTGGAGGAGATTTCGTACTATTTGGACCTATTGAAAATGCTAGAATGGCGTTCCCTGCATGTGCTATGGCTGACATTTTTATAGCAGAAGCAGCTAAAGATATAGGAACTGAATCAGTTGAAAGTCACCCGATGTTTAAACTGATTTAAAAAGGTGTCTTCACCTTATTTTTTTTTTAAATATAAATATAATGTTTATTTTTTATTTTCACCTTTTTTAAATATTAATTCTAATAGTACTATCAAAAAATTTATATCATGGAAAAAGGAAACATAGTTCCGGTAGTTTTGATAAGTTCATTCAGCTAAAAATAATTTAAAATTATTTTATCGATGATTTAATATTTGAAATATTTTGGTGAAAAAAATGTTATGGTTGATATTTATAATAATACTAATAGTTTCATTGATTGCAGTTATTAAGTCTGCAGATATTTTTGTGGAAAATTTAGTTGAGATTGGATCTTTTTTAGGCATATCTGAAGTTATTTTAGGAGTAACTGCTGCAGCCATGGGCACATCACTTCCTGAATTTGGTTCAGCTATGATTGCTATTTTAACGGGGAGTCCTGATGTTGGGGTGGGATGTGCTTTGGGAGCTAATATATGGAATATTGGTGGAATATTAGGGATATCTGCACTGGTTACAGGCTCCATTACTACTAGAAAAGTTGATATACAAAGAGATGGGCTAATGGCTTTTTTAACAGCCTTAATTTTATTTATATTCTTGTTTATTTTTGGCAATATCAATATATTCGCCGGAATATTATTAATTTCACTTTATATGGCTTATTTATATTATCTAATTAATAGTCAGAAAAAATATAAAAATGAAAGTATAAAAAAAACAAGTGCTAAAAATAAGAATGAATCTGTGAATTTTAGAAAAAAAGTTTTTTTAGTAATATTAAGTATTATATGTTTGGGGATAGGCTGCAGGATACTTGTTTATGCTACTGTAGAGCTTTCAATCTTTTTTAGCATACCTGAAATATTTGCAGGAATACTCCTGGCTTTTGGAACCACTGCACCTGAATTTTTTACAGTCATGACTTCTGCTCGGCGAGGTCTAAGCAGCTTAGCTGTTGGAACAGTTTTGGGGAGCAATATATTTAATATTATGATAGGTTTAGGTGTTCCTGCATTACTTGTTACTATACCTGTTGAAAAAATCACGATTTTTTATGATGCACCGGCTCTCTTAATAATAACTTTAACTCTTTTACTGCTTCTTAGGATAAAATATAAAATTTCTAAAATGGAAAGTTTGGTTTTAGTATTGTTTTATATAATTTATATATCGTTAAGAATATTTTGGCCTTTTTAGATTATATAAATTCATGGAATTATAAAATCAAAAATTTTTGTTTTTTATTTTTCTATATATTTTAATTATCAATTTTAATAATAATATCAAAAAAGTTATATGTAGCAAAAGGAAACATATTTCCGGGCAATGCAAATGATATAAATAATATCTTATTTGATAGTTATGCTTAAATATATAAACTTATAATGTTTAATTAATTATAATTATATTCATTCAGATCTAAAGAGAATAATTTATTTAATTACCTTAAATAGCATAACTCATAAATTTTTTCATATTTATGAGTTGTATTAATAAAAACTAAAAATTTAATAAATGAGATAATGGTGATATTTTGATAGATTTAATAATACCTATAAGTGCATTAATATTATCTTTGATTATTGTTATAAAATCTGCCGATGTTTTTGTTGACAACTTGGTGGAAATCGGGGGAGCACTAGGAATATCACAGATAATTTTGGGGGTAACTGCATCAGCTATTGGGACATCACTTCCTGAATTTGGTTCAGCTATGATTGCTACTTTATCTGGCAGTAGCGATATCGGGGTTGGATGTGTTATTGGATCAAATATTTGGAATATTGCTGGTATTTTAGGGATTACT
>JAUXXK010000052.1 GCA_030681145.1 Methanobacteriaceae archaeon
TTAAACTATGTTTAGTTATTCAAAGTATAATAAAATAATCAGTTTTTTGGTTTTTATAACCATAAATACTAAAAAATATGTTTATTGAGGATTTGATTAAATGGACTGGAAAATTATAGGACTAGGAGCTCTGGTTAACGCTACTCTAACTATTATCCTATCAGGGATATTATTTCCATTATTTTTATTAGGACCACTAATTGGAGGATTCTTAACATCTTATCTTAGTAAAGGATTTGAAGATTATGATGAAATGGATGAAAAAGACGGGGCCGTTTTAGGGACAATGTCTGGAATAATTGGGGGATTATTAATAGGTTTATTATTAATCCTAGGATTTGGAAATATAAGCGCCATTACAGGATTAGCAGAAATAACAGGTAGTTTAGTAATCACGGCATATATTATAATTCAATTATCCGTAATTATAAGTTTAGTATTGGGATTAGTAGGGGGAGTTTTGGGAGTTATTGTTAAAAATTAAGGTGGAGTCCCATAACCTCTTGATATATCATTTTCTTAATTTTATTCCAACTTTAAAAAAGAAATGGTGGAACTGGCAAAGGTCTCTGTGGGTTATGAATATAAAAATGTCCTAGAAAATCTTAAAAGATAATAATAGGTTTTTTAAACAGATTAGAGATTAAAGCATGAATAAGAGAAATGGGTATTAAAACTGTTCCTAAAATCATACGGGCTTCATAAAGTAAACTACTTCTTGGATCAGATTTACCTCTCAATCGGTTAAAAAAAGAACTCCAGGCAATACCATAGGCATTTCCAATCATAATAGTACGAATAGAACCGAGAATGCCTTTTGCTCGAGATTTCCCATAGATTTTTAAGATACGCTGCCATGATTCAAGGGTAGGGTGGCCTCTGGTATCGGCATAATGCTGTGCAAACATGACTGCTGCAACTTCATCCTCGGGTACATCATCCATAATCCCGGTCAGCATCTTCTGGATTTCTTCATTATTCATTCCACTCTCCAAGGCCTTTTTGGTGTGGGCATAAGAACATAGGGCACAGTCATTTACTTCAGTCACAGCCAGCATGATTCTTTCAATAAACTTTGGGTTTAGTTCCTGGTTCTTTTTGGCCTTAGACATGTACTTCATGGTCCGTATTCCGTTATAAAAAATCCAGTAAGTTTCCCCTACGGAATAAAGTTTTTTACCAATTTTCGTTTCATTTATCATGTTTTTTCTTAGATATTTGTTACTTATTTCCTTCAATTTAGAAGAGCAATATATATTTTAGTAATATTAAGAATCCATATATTTTTTTCAAGTCATTAAATTTTTTACAATTTAATTTACTAATTTTTATATAAATTGAACTATGTGATATATGTTAGGTTAAGAGAGTAGATGGCCTGATCACAGTTTGGCCCTTAAGTTTATAGAGGTTATAATAATTTATTTAATTAATGCTTATTTTTAATATATCGGGATTAACTATGTATTTAAAGGACTGAATTTTTGTTTAACTTAATGGAATTAATTTATATGTTTTAAACGTGAATGCTTTCTTTATTTTTCGGTATTCCATTTTTTACCTTAATCTACTGGTTATATCTAAATTCATTAAGATTCTCTAAAATAACAAGGAATACATTTACCATTAGTTGATCTGAGCCAACCTGAAATGGTTCCATTTATTTTTTTAACAAAAAATAGGTGGCAATCGTTTGCTTGTTGAAAATAAAAATAATAATTAACTCCAAATATAAAATCAATTTAATAATCATGAAATTATCAATTAAAATTAGGAGATGAAAATATGCCTTTAATAACGATTGAAGCTGGAAAAATGCCAGATGATGTGAGAATAAAATTAATGAAAAAATTAACTGAAGTATCTGCTGAGATTACAGGAATACCTGAGGATTCATTCTGGGTATTTGTAAAAGAATTGGGCCTTGATAGTACTATGATTGGTGGAAAAACCCTAGCCGAGGTAGTTAAAGAACGTCAAGTCAATTAATTGTCAATTCAGGAATTTAATACAGTAATTATTAATAAATTCTTCATTTGAGCACCTTTTTCATTATATTTTCAAATCGGGTCTTGCTAATGGGATGATAGCTTAATATTTCACCATCATAGATAAGACAGAATGATCCGAAAGCACAGGGAGAATTTTGAACATCCGATGCATTCTTTAAATCAATCAAATTGGTTTTTAGTTCAAATTTATCCTTTGCCGATTCCATAATCGCATTAACATTTTTTTCAGTATAAGGGCACTGGACTGAGCGAATTATGGTCAATCCATCAGAGTATTCTTTTAATGACTCCTCCATATCTTCCCTGAATTGGGGATCTGGTGATTTTTCATCAAACTTATTTACCAGTAAATCAAAATCAGGTTTAACACTATCCACTATCTGAAAACCTTTATTCAGAAATATATCATTACCAACCATGAAGGGACCTTTTCTGGTGACTAATGCCACTCCCAGCAAGCCATTATCTTGTGCCTCTTTAATACATTCATCCAGTAACAAGGAAGCCATACCCTTACCTTTAAATTCCTTACGAAACCCCACAAAAATGCAGTGAATAAACATGTACCCGTCGGCCTTCACCGGACGGTGAGCATATTCTCCAGGAATGTATTCTAGCATTCCCTGATAACCACCCTTTTCAGACATTACTATCTTAATTCGCAATCCTTTATGGTAATATTCCTGGAACCACTCAATTTTTTTCCTTAACTCTACGTGTTTTTTCAGATCTTTGTACCCACAAACACCATACTCTGATATATTATCCGGATTCAGGTCTATTATCTCTATGTCGCCCATACTAATTTCTCCTGGATTAAGTTAAAAATTTTATAATAAATTAATTTGATTTGTTGTGATTAAAATATGATATTTATCTTTCAATTAGGCCATTATTGTACTGGGGATAAGTTTTGTGATATATTTCAGGAAATATGTGTTGGATTTAGATAAGTTTTATGATTATAGGGTTTAATAATGTTTAATTAGATTTTAAAAGCGAACTCTGTCTTTATTTTTTGGTATTCCATTTTCTACCTTAATCCAATGGCCATTATCATATAATTCATATTCTCTAAAACAACAAGGAAGGCCTTTAGCAATGATTGGATCAGGGCCATCCATAAGCTGGAAATGGAGGTGAGGGGCTGTTGAATTACCTGAATGGCCTATGTTTCCAATCAAATCTCCCGTTTTAATTTGGTCGCCCTTTTTTACTTTTATGGAACCTTTTTGCAAATGGCCTAGAAATGCACATGCTTTATCTCCTTGAATAATAATATAATTGCCTGTAATATCCTGGATGCTCTGTTTGTCTGGGTTGAAAAATAAGGCATTCTTTAATGCAATGGAAATATCGTGAATAGGTTGTACCGGATCCCGTTCAGGGTATCCATCACGGGCCTCCACTACCGTGCCAGAAATAGGGGCATAAATAGGTTTCCCATAGCAGTAACAATCACTTAAGTGAACTTTACCCAGAATATAACTCAAAGTACTCTTTTTATAGAATTTAAGAGGTTTATTGACCCAATCAACCTGTAAAAGATCAAATGCATAAGTTTGGGCAAGATAATCCGTGCCATGGCTGGGAACTTTAGTACCGGGACTATTTAAGACCATCCACTCCCCCTTTAATGGTGATTCTATTGGTATAGGTCCTTTATCTTTCATAGGATTTATTTACTTAAAAGTTGTATTTAGATTTAATGCACTATTTAATGCATTTATAGCCGATTGCTTCTGGATCAGATTTACCTCTATCCGGTTAAAGAATTCCATGCAGACCCCTTCTATTTAAATAATTGCAGCTAAAAAATCTAAAGCTTTCAATATTTTTTAAATTTTAGAATTTAATGTTTGTTATTATGAAAAAAACTTTATTAATCTACAATAGATTATAACCATAGTTTAAAAGGGAGTTATAATATGGTGGAAATAAACTGGGTTACGGTAAGAAAGGGTTTGGTGATATCATTAATCCTTTGGATTATTCTTCGAGAATTTGCAGGAGATATTGGAGGACTTGTTGGATTTCTCGCAGCAACAATATATGTCGGTTATAAAGCTGACGACAGTTATATGGACGGTGCCGCACACGGAGCACTTGTTGGTATTGTTGGAGGTATCGTTGGTGGATCGATTATACTTATTTTATACCTTATAGGATTAGGTGATACTGCAAAACAGCTCTGGCCAGTTACCGGAGTAATAGAAACCGTTGTAGTTATAGTTTTATATGCGATTGTGGGGGGAATTGGCGGCACTATTGGTTCTGCGATCGAAAAGTTGATTAATAGATAATTTAATGGTTTAAGAGAGTTTTTACTCTCTTTAGTTAGTTTAAATTTAAATACTTATCATAGAACCTTTTATTTTTTTGAAATTGATTTTAATATTGCTAAAATGTATAATAGCGTAGAAAGCGATATTTTCATGAATTTGGTTCCTATTTTTGTTACCTATTTTTTTTCAAAATAATAAGAGAGATTTGGAATTCTATTCCTTTTTTGAATAAATTAATTAATTTAAAGGCATATATCATAACCAGAGCTAAAGTAATTATTTTTTTAAGTGGGAGATGGGTTTAAATGAAATATAAAAAACAGGCCGACGTTTTTAAAAAGATCTTTGAATTAAAATATGAACCTATGGCGATTTCCTTTACTAATGATGAAATTCAATTGGGCAGATATGAAAAAATATCTATTTGTAAAGCAATGAATCTTGCAGCTGAAGGAGAAAGCTTTATAATTGATGAAGAAGTATCTATCTGCCCGGGTGGTAGTCAATTTTGTGGTTTTAGTGAACCTCATACTGGAGAACAAAAAAGAAGGTTACAGAAATTCCTCACTAAGGGTGAGAAACTTACAAGCTCAATTGTTTCTTTTGAAAGAATGAAAAAACTAGCAATACCCCCAGCTACTGCTTTATCGGACAGAATTGTAATATGCCCCTTAGAAAGGTCAGAAATACGTCCGGACATGATTTTATTTTTATGCAATGCTGAGGTGGCCTGTCGTCTTATAACATTAGACACCTATTGGGATGGATTATCACCACAACAGCAAATTATAGGTGCATTATGTTATTCTGCCATAGTATATACTATAATGAGTGGAAATACAAATATGACTGTGGGAGATTGGACGGCCAGAAGCCATCAAGGTTTTGGCCCAGATGTTATCTTTTTATCCGTACCCTATGAACGTATACATAATTTAATAGCCGCTATACCTCATTGTTCTGCCGGAGATGCTGATATAGATATACCTGAAGAATCCCAATCAGATTAAATTTTTATTTTTAAAAAGAATATATAATGGAAAGTAGTTGATTAATAGGTTATTATTTTAGATTATTTAAGCGATTAAAATGGGTTTTTTAAAATTAAATCATGTGGAGAATGTTATCAGTTAAAACCAGGAGAATCACCTGCTGATTTTGAATGCTGTAGCTTTGGAGGAAAATTAGAATTCTATGATTCCCCGGGAGAAAAAACTAGTTTTAAACTATCTGATTATGGGTTAAGTTCGGGTTCTAACGGCATTATAATAAAATTAATGCTTTTTTAGTTACTTTTTACATAGTTTACATGATTATGGGACGGATTTTTGCTTGAATTATATCTAATCTGGGATGGGTGGGCCCTACAATAGGTTCTCTTTTGCTGCTGCTCTTTATTGGGACGGGTATTGCTGTGGTAATAATTCTTTTAGGCTTTATGTGGAGAAAAAAAGAAATAAATTAGATTTAAGTGATCAATGAAACTGGCTATAATAAATCTATCACTGGAACAACTTTAATATATCTACTTACTCCCGAGATAAAATAGGATAATCCTTTTTTTAATAGGGCCATTACATTGGAAAGCAGTCCTTTCAATATATTTTTTGTATCATATATTAATAATAAAAAAAATACGCCGGAACTGGGATTTGAACCCAGGAGGAGAGAATCTCCACGGGATTTCAAGTCCCGCGCCTTACCAAGCTAGACTATTCCGGCAAGATTAAAATATTAATAAAAAAATAGGTATTTTAGCTATATTGCAAATTGCAATTTAGCTTTTTAATTCGATTTCAATACTCACATTATCTGGTACATTTACCTTCATGACCTGTCTCATGGCTCGCTCATCGGCTTCGATACCCACTAATCTTTTGTGGATTCTAAGTTCCCATTTTTCCCAGGTTGCTTTCCCTTCACCATCTGGTGATTTACGGGTAGGCACTACCAGCTTTTTGGTTGGTAATGGGATAGGGCCAGAGAGATCTACGCCAGTTCTTTCAGCTATTTTTCTTAGCTGTTCGCAGACATAGGCCAATTTTTCAGGGTCGGTCCCTGTGAGTTTAATTCTTGCGTTGTGCATTTTTTAAGTCTCCAAAAAATAAAAGAGTAAAAGGTTAATTAAACCTATTTGGCTTTGACAAGATCAATACACATTCCTGCGGCCACGGTTTGACCCATGTCCCGGATAGCGAATCTACCCATGTGTGGAATGTCCTTGATTTTCTCGATAACCATAGGTTTGGTTGGTTTAACCTTCACTATTGCAGCGTTACCTGTCTTGAGGAAGTCAGGATTTTCTTCGTCTACTTGACCAGTTGCTGGGTTCATCTTGTTAACTAATTCTAAGAAAGTACAAGCGACCTGAGCGGTGTGGCAGTGGAATACAGGGGTGTATCCTACGGTGATAACACCAGGGTGTTGTAGTACAACGATCTGTGCGGTGAACTCTTTAGCTACACTTGGGGGGCTGTCAGGGTGTCCTGCTACGTCTCCTCTTCGTACATCGTTTTTACCTACACCACGTACGTTGAATCCTACGTTATCACCAGGTTCTGCTGAATCGAGCATTTCGTGGTGCATCTCAATGGATTTAACTTCTCCGATAACTCCGGCCGGTTCAAAGATTACACTTTCACCTTTCTTCATGAGTCCGGTTTCGATTCTTCCTACTGGTACTGTTCCCACACCAGTGATGGAATAAACATCCTGAATAGGTACTCGTAGTGGTAACTTGGTTGGTTTTTCAGGAGCAGTAAATGTGTCCAGAGCTTCTACGAGGGCTGGTCCTTTGTACCATGGAGTGTTGTCACTTTTGGTGGTTATGTTGCCTCCTTCGAAAGCAGAGAGTGGTATGAAGTGAATGTCTGCTGGCTTGTAAGCTACTGTTTTAATCAAGTCAGAAACTTCAGTTTTCAGGTCGTTGAATTTACCTTCGTCGTAGTTAACCAGATCCATTTTATTGATACCGATGATTAACTGGTTAATACCAAGGGTTCTAGCCAGAAATGCGTGTTCTTTTGTTTGTGGCATGACACCATCGTCAATAGAGACTACTAATACTGCGGCATCAGCCTGGGAAGCACCAGTAATCATGTTTTTAACGAAATCACGGTGACCAGGACAGTCCACAATAGTAAATTCGTATTTTGGAGTTTCGAACTTAGCGTGAGCCAGATCTATAGTTACTCCTCTTTCTCTTTCTTCACCTAATTTGTCCATTACAAATCTGAATTTGTTTTCCCCTTCTGCTAATTGCTGTTCAGCAATAGCTCCAGATTGGAGTAATAAGTGTCCCACAAGGGTAGATTTTCCGTGGTCTACGTGTCCAATAAACGCCAAATTCATATGTTCTTTTGTTTTAGCCATTATCAATACCTCCATTTATATGCGTTAAAAATCAGCATAATTTTAGCTTAGGTTAAGATTAGTCTTAACCCTTTAAATATGTAATTGATGGATGCTATCACTAAGGTCAGCAACATCAATAAATTATTTAAATTTTTAAAATTTAATTAGGAAAAAAGGTTAATTTTAACCTATGTAGTGGTCAGGACCATAAGGTTCTGGACTTAGGCCTTTTCTGTCCCTAATTTCTCTTATTATTATTTTCTGTAGTTCTCTAGGCAGTCTTTCAAATCCTGCATTCTCAGTAGACCAAAGACATCTTCCTTCAGCTGCAGAACGAATGTCTCCAGCAAATCCAAACATTTCTGCCACTGGAACTTTAGATTCTACTGTGGCCATATCTCCTTCCTGAGACATGTTCACAATTTGACCTCTTCGGTTTTGAATCTCTCTGGTAGATGATCCCATGTAATCTTGAGGCACATTGATGAATACTTTCTGGATAGGTTCTAGTAATGTTGGCTCAGCCAGCATTAAAGATCCATATACTGCTTTTCGTATGGCAGGAAGAACTTGCGCGGGTCCTCTGTGCACTGCATCTTCGTGTATTTTTGCATCCATGAGTTTAATTTTCACACCCACGACTTTTTCTCGGGCAATAGGTCCATCATCAAGAGCACTTTCGAAACCTTCCATTAAAAGTTCTTTGATCTCATCTAGGTACTGAATACCTCGGGTCATGTTGACAAATAATGATCTTCGGTAAACATTCCAAATTTTACGGGCTTGATCTTTCCCTAGGCCGAGTTCAATCATTTTTGCAGCCATTTCTTTACCTTTAACACGACCTTCTTTGATCTCACCATCGTGGATAGCTTGGAATATTTCGTCTTCCAGTGGTTCGATTTCAATATAGAACTTGTTGTGTTTGTTAGGTGATTTTCCTTCAACTGGCCCTGCTGTTCCTGCAATGGTTTCTCTGTAAACTACAATTGGTTCGGAAGTTTCGATTTCTACACCTTTTTCATTGATACGATAAGCAATGATTTCTAAGTGAAGCTCACCCATACCTGATATAAGATGCTCTCCAGTTTCTTCATTGATTTCTACTTTTACAGTAGGATCTTCTTTACCAACTTGCCTTAGAACTTCAATTAACTTAGGCAAATCTTTAGTGTTTTTAGCTTCAACAGCTACAGTTACTACTGGTTCAGATATATGTTCTAATCCTTCAAAGGCCTTGATTTTACGACCTACATTACAGACGGTTTCACCAGCAACAGCATTCCTTGCACCTGTAATTGCTACAATATTGCCTGCTGGTACTTTATCAGTGTTTACCCGTTCTGGTCCAAAGTAAACCCCTACCTGTTGAATCCTATTTGTACCGTGTGATCCAACGAAGAAAATTTCAGTTCCCTTCTCAATGGTTCCACCGTATACTCTACCTGTGGCGATTTCACCGGCGTGTTTATCAATACTCACGTCAGTAATCATCACTGCCAGAGGACCATCAGGGTCAGTGTTTATCATAGCCTTTCCTTCTTCACTTTCCAGATCTCCTGGCCAGATAGTAGGAACTCTGTATGCTTGAGATTCATCGGGACTTGGCAAATGTTCTACTACCATTCCAAGTAGTACATCAGTTAGAGGAACTTTTTCAGCCAATTCTTTTTGTTCTTCGTTTTTACAATAGTTTAAAATATCATTGAAGTTTATGCCCGATTCTTGCATAATTGGCACGTTTATAGCCCAGTTATGGTATGCAGATCCAAAAGCAACACTTCCATCATCTACTTTAACTTGCCATTTATCTTTTAACTCTTTAGGAGCCATGTTTTTGATTAATTTATTGGCACTGGCAATAACTTTTATAAAACGATTTTGTAATTCTGTAGAATCAAGCTTTAATTCGTTAATTAACCTGTCAACTTTGTTAATAAATAAAACAGGTCTCACGTTTTCTTTTAGAGCTTGCCTTAGCACAGTTTCGGTTTGAGGCATAATACCTTCTACCGCACATACTACAACTACTGCACCATCAACGGCTCTCATTGCTCGGGTTACATCCCCACCAAAGTCAACGTGACCTGGAGTATCAATAAGGTTGATCAGATATTCATCATCGTCATATGAATGAACCATCGATACATTCGCAGCATCAATAGTAATTCCTCTAGCCTGTTCCTGTTCATCAAAATCCAGGAAACGCTGGTCTCCAGCTAAATCGGAGGAGATCATACCGGCACCGGCTAAAAGGTTATCAGACAAAGTTGTCTTCCCGTGGTCGATGTGGGCCACGATACCGATGTTCCGGATGTATGTAGGCTGGTACATCAGTTTTTTTATCTTACTAATCATTTTGTCTCGTCTACTCACTATAATCACCTGGTAAATATGACAAATATCATAATTTTATATTTAATTATTCGATTATCTTTGAAATACCCTTGCTATTAGTTAATAATAGCAGGCACCAATTCCATTTTTTTAAAAAGAGTTAATGAAAATAATAAATTTTCATGTAGTCAGTTAAAAAAAATATGGATGTTAATTAGTGGGCAGATCGGGCTATCCTTTCTTTTTCTTCTTTCTTTTGAATAGCGAAACTTCTAGTATCATATTCCGCTGCAAGAAGAAGTTCATCAGCTAAAGATTCTTCCATAGATCTTTTACTTTTGAATGCAGATTGCATGGCTCCTTTGGTTATGAAACCAAGTGAAAGGTCTACTCTCCTCTGTGGAGCTATATCTACTGCTACCTGGTACCCTATTCCCCCGTATTTAATCCGGGTTGTTTCTTCTCTAGGAGAAGTGTTTTCCACAGCTTTAACTAATATTTGAACCGGGTTTTGTTTGGAACGTTTATTAATTACTTCAAAAGCGCCTTGTACAATGCTGTAAGCTTTGTTTTTTTTACCGGCGTTTCTTTGAGTTCTCATAATCTTATTCATTAGTCTTTCCACAATGGAGACTTTTGATTTGGCGAATTGTCTTTTGACATGTCGGCCCATGGTATGTGGGACCATTATTTCATCCAGACACAAATAATTTGTCAGACCCATATCTTCTACTTTTACTTCTTCCAAATCCCACTTATCAAAAACTTGACTCATGAAATTACCTCACTGGTTTTTCTATTTTTCCTTTAACCATCTGTTCCAAAGAAACATTGTTAACTTTGGCTACTTTCCATCGAACACCAGGAATATCTCCCATGGATCTTCCGGAAGGCCCTCCAATACCGGTGATTAACACTTCATCGTGTTCATCGATAAAACCGATAGCACCATCTCCTGGAGCAAATGCAGTTAGTTGTTTACCGTTTTTAATGAGTTGCACTCTTACACATTTTCGTATAGCGGAGTTTGGCTGTTTAGCTTCAATTCCCACTTTTTCTATGACAATTCCACGAGCTTGTGGTGCGCCTTCTAGAGGGTCTGCTTTTACATCTAAACGTAATGCTTTCCGTTTGTACTCGGTATCTTTCCATTTAAAATGTTGTCTATTTTTTTTGAGCTTTTTAGCTGCGAAAAGTCCTGGCAAGTTAATATTCCTCCTTATAAAT